>DASYOM010000071.1:0-13680 GCA_036007765.1 Chitinophagaceae bacterium
TTACCAGTTTCAAAAAGTCTTTTGATAATAAGCTTGCGATACCCGAAACGCTTGCTCCAAGCACTTTGCGGATACCGATCTCCCTGGTACGCCGTTCTGCTGTATAAGCCGCAAGCCCAAATAAGCCAAGACATGATATGATGATTGCAAGCGCAGCAAAGACGCGTGATAATTTACTTATCAGCATTTCGCTTAAAAACATTTGATTGAACTGGTCATCTACAAACCTGTAATCAAAAGGGTAAGCTGCATTATCCTTTTTCATTACAGATGCAATTTGTGCTAATGCCTTTTCAGGATTTCCGGGCTTAATTTTCAAATACATCACCTTTGCATATTGTGATGGTAATTCTATAAAAATAACCGGGTCGGGTTTGCCATACATATCACCATATATATAATCATTTACCACACCTACAACGGTTGCTTTATCTGCCGGGTTACTTTCACTTAAAATACTTTTACCAATAGCGCTGCCTGTACCCATAAGCCTGGCGAAAGATTGAGTGATCACCACGTTGAGCCCGTTTAAATTTGTAGCCGTGGCTTCGATGGAATCATTTATTTGCAACCCGCGGCCTTCTATAATTTTTATTCCATTTGTTGAAAAATACTCCGGAGTTACTGCCCTGTTGGATATTAGAATTTTATTGCCCGGCGTTTTTCCCTCCCAGGTAAAATCATCGGTATTATTACCACCATAGATTGTTTCATGATCTGCTAATGCAACATTCTCAATAACACCTGTATTGAGAAGGTCTTGCTTAATAAGTGAAAAATGTTTTTGCATATCACCTTGTACATTCATCTCAATTAAATTGTCTTTATTAAAACCAAGGCTCCTGTTTTTAATATGCTGAATTTGCCGGTAAATAATTATAGTACCAATAATGAGGATAATAGAGATTGTAAATTGCAAAACCACCAATCCCTTTCTTATAAAAGCTGCGCTCCCTGTTTTAAACTTCACTCCCTTTAATACAAATACAGGATTGAATGCCGATAAATAAAAAGATGGATAACTGCCGGCAATCAGCCCGCAAATTATAGCGATAAAAAGCATTGCAAGTAAGTGAATTGGATTGTTTAAACCTGTTGAAAGATTTTTTTGCACGAGTGTATTAAATGCGGGCAGCACCAATGATACGATAATAAAAGATACTGCGGCAGCAAGCAAAGTCATAAACAATGCCTCGCCAATAAATTGAAAGATTAAACTTTTCTTTCCTGCACCCAATACTTTTCTTACGCCTACTTCTCTTGCACGCTTTTCACTTTGTGCTGTTGCAAGGTTCATAAAGTTGATACAGGCAATAAACAAAATGATCCAGGCTATTATAGAAAACAAACGCACGTACTCTATGCGGCCGCCGCCGGATTTTTTACCATTTTGAAAATCATCATAAAGGTGCCAGTCGTTCATTGCAAACAGAAAGAGATGTGATATTGATGCGGGCGCTCTTTTCTGCACATAGTTGTATAATGTTTTATTAATGCTTGCCGGGTGGGCATTTGCATCAAGCTCAACATAAGTAGTTAGGCAGGAATTTTCCCATTTGTGCGCCCAGGGGCTCTGCTGAAAATATATTTCAAAAGGTGAAAGCCATTCAAATTGTAATGAAGAATTTTCAGGAAGGTCTTTTAAAATACCCGTAACTACATAATCCTGTTGGTTATCTACTCTTACTCTTTTACCAATAATATTTTGATATTTTTTATAATCGTCACCCTTGATAGCATCCTCTGGAAAAAATTTCTTCGCGGTTTTTTCTGTAATCACAAGAGAATGTATTTGAGTAAATGCATTGCCTGCATCTCCCGCTGCAAAAGGCAATGTGAACATATTGAACAAAGATGTTTCCGCATATTTACCGGAAGCATAAACAGATTTGTCGCCGATGGTAAAAAGTTTTGAATCCAGGTCTTCCGTTATACGGGACGCATTAGCAATACCCGGAATTTCTTCTTTTATAGAAGGAGCCAGAATGCCTGGTGTGGAAGAATGAGTGAAGATACCGGCATCATAATTTTGATTATTTCGCACAATGTAGAGCCTGCCTTTTTTAAGATTAGCACTATCATAATTCGTTTCAGCTTCTACCCACAAAAAGATCAACCCTGCACAGGCAATACCAATTGCGAGACCGAATATGTTTAGAAAGCTATTGGTCTTGTTTCTCCACAAATTGCGGATGATTGTTTTGAAATAATTTTTAAACATAACTGTACAGCCGGATTCTTAGAAGATAATTACCAGTGAATCATATCTCCAAAATATTGCCGTGAACTTATGTTTTGATTATTAGTCTTTTATAAAGTGCTAAGGTGTACTGAGTGTACGATTTTGATACGATAGTGTTCGGTTTTGAGGAGGGAGGAATTTCCTAATTCTGTATTAATTGAAAAATTTATCCTCCTTCCAATTGTCAGGATTGTTGATAATATAACTTGAAATGCGAAATAACTCATCATGGCTGCGGATGATGTGATCATGAAACCTCGCCTGCCATCCAAATTCAATATTTATTTTTTTTGATTGTGTTGTTACGGATGATTTGAAACCGCGAACAATTGATGCCAGATTTTTTGATTGCGGGCCGAATTTGTTTGGGATTTTTTGATTCGTCGTGGGAACGGCATCCGTCGTGGTTGTTGTAGAGACGCCATGCATGGCGTCTCTACCAACGGCATTACCACAAATGACGCCACCACGTGGCAATTGCGAATTATATTTATTTTCACCAATCATAATGATGGCATGAAAATGATTGGGCATCGTGATAAATTCTCCTAATTCCAAATTCATATCACGCCTTATTAAAGGCGTTTTTATCCATTCCTTGTTTACAATTAATCCTAATTCATTTAAAAACATTTCACAATTTTCTATTTTACCAAAATACTGCTCACGGTTTTTTGTACAGATTGAGATGAAATACAATCCGGGTGCGCCGTAATCCCAACTTTGCAACCGTGATGATGGTATGCGATGTGTATTTTTGAATTTATCCATTGAAAATTTCAATTGGTTGTAGATGTAAAATATCCATATTTAAGTAGTTGAAATCAATGACGGTTAACTTAGGGCTTCTACGAGTAGCTCGGGGAAGATACCTATATCGTTTCTAATTGAATTATATTTTTCGCCTTTGCTGGTCTTCTACTTCCAAATTAAAAACATTTATCAAAACTAAAAGAAGTTGCCGATGTTGGGTGTTCGTGCTGATGGGTTTGCAGCCCCGGCAATCACCAACATCAGTTTGAGAAAATAACACCAGATATTCTAACCCATACAATGCGTTAGAAAACCAAACTCATTCATTTCGCTTTCATAAAATTTTGCAGATGAACATTTATATTCTTCCGGAGAAGCGCATAAACCTGCTGTTTTAGTATTTAAGACTATCTATAATAACATCTTTATATTTATCTGGTTTTAAAAGATACCCCGTCCGAACGGATTTATCCGGGCGGGCATTCTAAAATAGTTGTAGTAAAATATCATGGATGATGTGTTTGATAATGAATGCACTTTAGAATTGCTATTATCCAGATAGTAGAGTTTTAATTATATTCAATTCAAAACTCTCTAAGGATTGTTGGTAGTGCCTGGCCGCAAAACCATCAGCACGAACACGCGAACAACGACGGTGTGTGGCTTTGTGCTGGAAGGATTTTTAGGGAACACCCGCAATGGCATTAGTGCAACATAAAAAATCCATTAGTGCATATTCATCCAAATGCAATTGAAACATATAAAGTACTAGCCTTAACTTTGGTGGTAATTGTAAATAAGCATTATAATAATTTGAAGCTTATTTGCGATACTCAACATTATGAAAATACATTTATTATTTATTTTTTTGTTTCCCTTATTTACTCAAATAAGTTTAGCACAGGACAAAAAAGAGAAGTTTGAAGAGATAATGAAATCCTACCACCAGTTTAATATGTTTGACGGTAGTATTTTGGTAGCAGAAAACGGTAAGGTTATCTACAAAGGTGCTTTTGGAATGGCAAATCATGAATGGAATATTCCAAATACAACTGACACTAAATTTATGCTTGGTTCTGTGTCAAAACCAATTACTGCAATTTTAATGCTTATACAAGTACAAAAGGGTTTAATAAATCTTGACAAAACTATTTCCGATTATATCCCTGAATTCCCGAAGAAAAATGGTAGCCGTATCACTATACGCCAGCTTCTGAGTCATGCTTCAGGGATGCCTAATTATGATATTATAAAAGATTTTTTTCCCAGGATCAGTCGACAGAATTTCTCAAGAGAAGAGTATATCAAGCTTTTTATGGACTCAGCGTTGGTATTTGAACCTGGCACAAATTATTACTATAGTAGTTGGGGTTATTTTACTCTTGGATACATTATGGAAAGAGTCACCGGTAAATCATATTCGCAGTTAATGAAAGAAGATATTTTTGATAAGCTCGGTATGAATAATTCAGGTTCATATTATCACACCCAGGTTGTAAATAAAAGGGCTTCCGGATATGACTATAGTCTTGGTGGCTATACCAGTGCGGATTTCCGTGATCAATCTAATACCATGGGGACGGGTGATTTATATTCTACCGTTGAAGATCTTTTTAAATTACATTTAGCGATTACCAATAACACACTTATCAACAAGAAGTTGACGGATGAAATGTTTACCCGGGGTATCAGACCCTGGCAATATGGATTTGGCTGGTTTAATCAAAATTTCAAATACACGCCTGCAGACAGTGTCTTTGCAAACTATCATTTAGGGACAACAGAAGGCTTTTTATCTTTTTTAATTCGTATTCCTTCAACAAACAGTCTAATAGTTTTTTTATGTAATAGTGCGCCTACTCATTTTTTTGGAATAGCTACAAACCTCATGAAAGTTCTATATGATAAGCCTGTTACATTGAAACGGCCTGTACATAAAGTATTAGAAGCTCTGCTGGCAACTGCAAGTGGTGAAAAGGCTATTGAGGAATACAATAAAATGAAAAGGGATTCAGCTCATTATTATATTGACTGGCTTGCAATGGATCAATTAGGCAATGAATTATATGCTCTGAAAAGATATGAAGATGCCAGGATGATTTTTGAAAACAATTCTATTGAATTTCCACAAAGGGATCTTGCTTTATTCGATCTTGCGAAAACTTATGAAATACTTGGTAGAAAAGAGGATGCAGTTACTTGGTATAAAAAAGTACTTGTTCTTAATCCTGGATATGAAGAGGCAAGAAACAGGTTAAAAGATTTAGAAGGTAATAAATAAAATTTTATAACAACTACCACCAATATTGGGTTTGGCGTTATTTCGTGCGGATGGGGTTGCAGCCTGGCATCTCCAACATCAATTTGAAACATAGCACCAGGTATTCTAACCCATCCCATATGATAGAAAACCAAACTCATTCATTTTCGCTTTTTAGAATGCTGACGCCTTTTCCAGGAAACTAAGCATGGGCTTATCCATTAAGGAGATCACTTGAAAGCGATGCTGCTCCTGAAAGTTTATTAAATTTGAAAACTAACAAGGTCTATATAAGGCGAAAACAACAATTAACTCAATGGCTGAAGAAGACATAATAAAACATACAAAAAAAATATATAAAGCCTGGAACAGTAAAGAACATAGTAGCTGGCAAAAACTAAAAGAGTTTTTTATTGAAATATTTATTATAGTTTTTGCTGTTACAATTTCTATCTGGCTTCACAATTGGAGTGAACACAAAAAGGAGCAGAAAGATGTTAAAGTGTTTCTTTTGGGGCTAAAGGAAGATTTACAAAATGATATTAAAGAAATGCAAGCGGACTCTGTTATTTATGTTAAGACTTTAAAGGCATTCAGCTACATCACTAAAATAAAGTATGGCGAAATATTAAATACCGACAGTTTAAAAGTATTTCAAAATTATATTTTTAATACGACTGGGCTGATTCCTAATAATGGAAGATTTGAAGGTTTTAAATCGTCGGGTAAAATTGGGCTCATTGAAAACAATGTTCTGCAAAATGAAATCTTAGACTTATACCAGGAAAATATTCCAAATCTAATTACTTCAACTAATGCTTATACAGAAAGAAAAAAAGAGCTGTTTAAATACATAGATCAAAAAAGAAAGAGAAATCCGGATAACACTGACAATTTGAATATCATCCTATCTGGCGATACTGGCCAAAACATTAGTGCGGGCCTGGTCTTTACTGGTGAAATCCTGGGATTGTATGGCAAGTGTATTGGGAATTCTAAAAATATTATTGAAAGGATTAACCTGATGTATCCCGGTAATAACAAGTAAAAAAATGCCTGAAATATCAACACCTAAAACATTTGCACCGGCTTTAGCTTCTGGTATAGCGGTGGTATCACCTCCGCAACCAAGATCAAGAATGTTGTGGCCTTTTGTGATTCCCCAGTTTAGCGACCAGCGCCTCACTTTCCCGCATAGTATCAGCGATGCGGGTGAAATCACCTTTTTCCCATAATGCTTTATTTGGATTCATTAAGTATTTATTTTAGGATACAAAATCGAATTTAAGAAATTGTAATTCATCTTCGCTGTTATATCTCAGTGATTGTATTAGCAAAGGTTGTATTACATAAATGTTCAATTAGAAATTGGTATATTTATTAATGGCTATCAAAGCATTTATTCTGACCATGATTTTCTTATTAGGAGAATTATCTTGTAAACCTCAGGATAGTTTAAAGTTGAAAACAAGGGACACTTTAACTATAGATCAATTTGACTCTCTTGTAAACTGCCATCATACCAAAATGAAAATAATTTCACAAGATAAGGATTCACTCACGGTCGAAGAAGCAATTGCCCTGATCAAAATAGAGAACACTTTGTCATTTGGAGTAGATGATATGATAGGAAGAAAAGAGTTCGAGTCCCACAAAAAAAAATATATCAGTTTTGATAGTTGTTTTATGCTATACTACATAAAAAAAGTAATTGAAAAAGTTGAGGGAGCCGTGACCTATGGATTTGGATATTATTCCGAAAGGTATAATGTATTATTAGGTGGACATTTGACCCTTCCGGAAAGCTATTATTATATAAGACCTACAATTAAAAAAGGTACGAGAAAATAAACAAAAAACGAGTGGTATATATTGAGTTAAGCCTTTGGTAGCGCAAGTTTGGTAGCAAAGGTTTTGTGAGTTAGCCATACTTGTGCTATTGAATCCTAAGTATAACTTAATTCAACCAATCCATCTGCTACTGGCGAAAGTCTCCTGACCTGTGCATGGCCGTTAGTAATGAACTACCACCTTGCACATTGTCATTAAGTTAATTCAACCAATCCTGCCAGTTCAATAAGCCTTTCTCATTATTATAGAAATCAATTTCACTGAATGTTTAGAGGGCAGTATCTTAAAATTAATTACGTTAATTATTTAGCACTGTCTCTTAGAAGCGTTGTATGTACTATTGGCCCGCCAAAGTTTATGTCTATGCCGCAGGAGTCGTCATAAAGTTTCCCTTTATGGGGATAGGCATTACCATCAACTGTCACTGAAAAGGAAAAATCATTCGCGGCAATTTTCCCACTGTCAATAGTTGCAGTGCCTTCCGGCGATTCTGCAGTGCCTGTAAGTGTAGCGCCATCTACTTTAAAATTATATGAAACCGGGAAGTTGCTCCCATCTGGTGTGGTGATACTTCCAGTCCATTTACCATCGAGGGTTGCCAGTAATGCGATAAGAAAGAAACCACAGGACAGTGCTGCCGGTTTTAAAAATTTCCCTAACATGTTTTAAGTTTTAGATTGTAAAAAATATTTAATAGTAACCATAGTAAAGCTATGGGAATTGCCCCGGCTGCCCTTAGAAAATTTAAATTATTAAAGTATTGCTATCCTTAGCCGTGTGAAGAAGAAAATTTAGCAAGAAAAATCTTTAGGCTCCCAACTGTACCGCCTTCTGCATTGCCTGGTATCTTTTATCCCACAGGGCCATATCATGGTTGAGGTTGTCATCTATATGCACGGGATCTCTCGCCTGGAAATTTCCACCCCAGCGAAGATCCGGATCATCGATAATGGACTTGATAAATATCCTGACTGGTTCCGCTACTGATGGATATTTTCCCAATTCCGTTGAATTGGCTGACCTGGTGCCATTGTTATACACGACGTTCATATCGATGGCATGCCCCGCCATGTGGTTGGAGCGGGTAGCCGGTTTTACGATCGCTCCACCTACATTTGAAGATGTGCGGAAGGAACTGGTAACATAAATAAAAACATCAGCCTGCTCTGCATACCCATTGATTTTTTTAAGCGCAGGTAAAAAGGACGTATCTGCACGGCATGGCTGGCCCTTGAACCTGGAAGCCTCAAATAAAACAAGAGGAGATTCGTCATTAGGCAAATTGTTTGTTGCAAGGTCGCTCCAGTTCTTTCCATAGTAGGCATTAATATCTTTGAGCATAAGATCGATTAATGGCCTCGTTAATAAATCGCCGTCAGATTCAATACCATTGTCTTTTGCATAGGCAATGACTGCATTGCGTGTACCTGGCCCATAAGAGCCATCGGCACCAAACTTTGAAAAATTTAATTGTGTGCCGTATCCTTTTTCATTAAGTAAAATTTGTATGGCGGTAACACTCATACGGGTGCCTTTTGAAATGTATTTTTTTGTTCTAAGATCGGAGATGCTGATAGACCACAAAATGTACATTGAAGGAAGAAAATCATGACGCTGCAGTATCAATTTGGCCAGCTCATTGGTAACCACAGTGCCATCACTCTTATATTTATTTTTTATTGCGAAAGCAGACACAGCGTTTACAGTTGCAGCGTTGTAATTTCCATCCGCCTCGTAATTGTCAAATTGCAATTCATTCTTAAAGCCTAATTCGAACAGCAACCGCTGCAGTTCGGTTATTAAGTCTTTGTTTGCAGAACCCTGGAATAAAGATTTGCTGATATCTCCTGCTTTGAGGGCCGCTTCTAAAAGGTTTGATTCCATAATTGTGAATTTGATTATACAAAAAACCATAGAAAGGTTATCCTTTTCCCTCCCTCAGTAGTTCACTATAGCCCCTGGCTATATCGGCTATTTTATCTGCCTGATCGATTCCGTTTATTATCTTTCTTGCATTAAAATAATCAGCGGTGTCTCCCATAAAGTAATTCGAAAGTTTTCGGCCGGTGAACCATCCGTCCGTCATTCCCTGTATGGCAATCTGGTAGGCAAGTTCCGGCTCCTTTGCACGGTCTGGCTCACTCAGAAGATCGACACCTGTAAGTTTTTTTGCTTTGGCATAATTATTTCGCCCTGTTATTTGAACATAGCCGCGGCCATGAAACAGTGCGCCATCCCCGGGCTGGGTATTACCGAGCATTTTACCAACGTTGGTTTGCGGGTTATAACGTCTATTAAAATAGGTATCACCTCCGTGCTCATCAATGGGCCTCATAGTATGGGCCGTTTCCCATTTAAAAGTAGCCATACAATAGGCAAGTTTCCTGCGGTCGGTGTCTGTATCGGTAAATCTGTTGTCATTTTCTATTTTAGAAAACAGGAACGCAAAAGCTTCTACAAGGTCGTTCGTTAAAGGCCCAAAACGGCTGACGTACCCGTCTAACAGTTTCTTTTTGTTAAATGCTAACATACGGAGTTTTTTTAATTGATTAAGGTTAATGATTGCCGTTATTATTCTTCCGTTTCATCCTCCCCCATCAAAGCAGTATAACCGACAATGTCGATAAACATCATGGCCACAAGTTGCCGGGATTGTGGCATAGAAAGAATTGAAGAAAAAGTTAAGGAAAAATAAGCAAGGCTTGAAAAGTATTTATAAGTGAACACAATTTCGTATCCCCTTTCACGATAAATTGGAATAAAATGGACATCGCTGTTTTTCGAATTGCCCGTATTCCAATTTATAATTCCCTAACCATGATATTGCGAAAATAAATAGGCGCTCCCGCATGCTTACCCTGGAAGCCGATATAGCCTTTAAGCGGCAACGTTGCTAATGGATTACTAAGCCATGAAGGGATATCACTCCCATCAGGATTTTTTGTTGCAGATGTATAACGGCTCATATCAAACGTATTTACTAACTCACCATTAAGTACTATCCAGATCATTTTCCCTTTGCAGCTAATTGTATAATGGTTCCATTCACCTGCCTTCTTTACGGTTTTTTTTGTTGCAGCCTGGTGACCAAACACAGCAGCGCACTGCCAGGTAGGATCGGCCCTGCTCCATTCCGTTGAATAATCATCAGCAATTTGAATTTCTACTGAATGAGGTATCCAGTTTTTAATATCACTGGCATGCACCATTACGCCGCTGTTGGTGCTGTCAGCATTTTTAAACTCAAGGTCAAGAGAAAAATCATCATAGGTTTTATCACTCCATAATGCTTCATCTTTTGATGCAGTGATCACTCCATCCTGCACCGTCCACACGCCCGGTTCAGCGATTGAATTTGAGAGATCGTTTTTAAACAAAGGCTTCCAGTTTTTTGAAGACGTATTAGGATGAGCGGTGAATTTTTCCTGCGCAGAAATATTTTGTACAGTAAACGTAAGTAACAAAAGAACGGATGCAATTATTTTTTTCATAAATTAATTTAAGAATTTAAAGATAAGCTGATTATCTAAATAAAAGTCTCCGGCAAGCGACCCGCCACGATATGATTTATTCTTTGTAGAATAAAAGTTGATGGTATAATAATTGGTGTAATTCTTTTAAAAAATTATATGAAAAGTATTTTAATTTTTACCACAATCGCAAGCATTGCAATAGTGGTTGCTTACTATTTGCTATTTGAAGATAGAGGTCGATTAAGTGATGTACCTGCAATGAGCGCTGACTAAATTCTTGAATTATCTACGGTGATACCTAAAACTTAAAGCTGTATTGTGTAGTTTTTTCTTAACCTGTTTTTACAACAAATAAGCAATTATTGTAATGGTTATTACAGTATACTTTACCACGATATAATTACTACCTCGCAACGATATGATCGGGCGTTAAAGTAAATTATAAAACTCACCAAATTAAATAGCTCCTTTCACTAGAATCAATTGAGCAGAAAGCTTATTGGTAATAAGTTATCTTCTTCCACCAAGTATACGGCTGAGTAATCCTCCTGCGTTGCCAAAACCACGGCCACCGCCTAATAAGCCACCTAATAACCCGCCACCGCCTAACAGCCCACCCAATCCCCCTAACAAACCACCACCAGTCATTGATCCTCCGCCTGCATTACCACCAAGTATTCCCCCTAAGAAACCTCCTCCGCTTCTTCTGCGGCCACTTAGCATTTTTGCAAGTATAATAGGGCCAAGTATTCCAAGAGCACCTTTAAGTAAAGAGTTGCTGTTTATCCCCGCACTTTTAAGTTTGTCCCCAAACCCAAGGCTATCTAAAAAGCTCTGCGGTGTCGTTTGTTCTGATTGAAGTGACTCAGCGTGATTAGGCACTTCTTCAACCGCTTTTCTCGTAAACTGATCAAGCACCGACAATTGCTCATTGTTGAGGCCGAGATATTGGGAAATTTTTTCAACGGTTTGTTTTTCTTCTTCAGAATAGTCCTTGTCTGACTGTGCAAAAGCAATTAAGTCACTCACCAATGAAAAACGCAAATCACTTGTTTTTAATACATCAAGAAAACGATTTAAATCATCATCAGCCACCTGTGTTGAGGCAACCTGTGCTATTAATTTCGTTTGTTCATCATTTAAATTAGCTGATTCACATAGTGCATTTAAATATTCTTTCTCTTCATCGCTTGCACTCCGGTCGGCTGTAGCAATAGAAGCTATTGCACCCAGGTAGGCGCCCTTTTCAAGGTTACTATACCCATCAAGAATTGTTGTTGTTTGCTCCATAATTTATTTGTTAGTCGTTAAAGAAAATGACAAAATCAGTAATGGAAAATCATGCCATACTTAACACGGTTTGCTTTAGTAAGTATACTGAAGCAGCGCAGCCCGCATACAGAGGCGTTTGGGGAAACATAATCTCATAAAATTTTTATTTTAAATTTTCTCTTCCGGAAATTTAATTATGAACTCAGTACCTTCACCTTCATTCGTTTCCACGTTTATCTCGCCCCCATGTGCTTTGATAATATCATAACTTAAACTCAGTCCTAATCCGGTTCCTTGCCCGGTAGGTTTTGTAGTAAAGAATGGCTGAAAGATTTTATCAACTACTTTTTGAGGGATGCCGTTGCCATTGTCTTTAACTCTTATCTCAACTTTATTATTTAGTCTTTTGGTGCTTACTAAAATGGTTGGTTCGTAACCGTTAGCTTGTTGTTTCTTCATTTCAGCTAATGCATAAAAAGCATTGTTATATAAATTCAACAATACTCTGCCGATATCCTGCGGAATGATATTTATTTTTCCAATGGTATCATTAAATTCTGTCCTGATCGTCGCATTTAAACTATTGTCTTTGGTCCGAAATCCGTGGTAGGCCAATCGCAAATATTCATCTGCTATCTTGTTGATATTTGTTGGCTCTTTCTGCCCTGAAGAAACTTTTGAATGTTGAAGCATCCCTTTTACTATTGCGTCGGCACGTTTACCGTGATGATTTATTTTTTCTTCATTTTCTTTTATGTCTTTTGCTATAGCAGTGGCTTCCTCTATATTTCCGGATTTTAATTCGTTTTGTAGTTCATCAAACAATTCCTTATTTACTTCTGAAAAATTATTTACAAAGTTTAAAGGATTTTGAATTTCATGCGCAATGCCTGCAGTAAGCTCACCTAGAGAAGCCATTTTTTCTGATTGGATAAGTTGGGATTGCGTGGACTTAAGATCAGCATATGCTTTTTCTATTTTAATTTTATCTTTTTGCTTGTGCTGGTTGCTGCGCCATAAAATTCCTGCTATCAAAATGAGTCCTAACAATCCGCCAGACAATGCATAAAGTTGCAACTTGCTTTTATACCTTGCCTGAACTGATATAATTTCCTGTTGTTTTAATGTTTCATTAAAAGCAATATTTTGTACTTGCCTGTCTTTGTCTCTACTAAAAAGACTGTCTTCTAAAGTTTGGCTGAGTTCAATATATTTTATTGCGCTGTCTTTATCACCTTGCAGTTTATAAGCCTGTCCAAGGTTTGTAACTGCTTCAAGAAGATTTTTAATTTCCAATGCAGGGTTTAAAGACCGGGAAACGATTTTAGCATAGTAAATCGATGAATCAAATTGACCTGTCTTTTTAAATAAAGTTGACATGCCACTAAATATTTGCAGAGTATCCTGAAAGATTTGATTTTGTATTGCTAAGGGGATAGCCTTTCGATAATTTTCTAAAGAAGGTTTATAATTTCCCTGTTTCATTTGAACAGTGGCCAACAGGTAAACAGGAAAATTCCATTCTGTCCCATTAAAAAGCTCGTGTTGATCTATTGATTTTTGAGTGTAATAAATGGCAGAGTCAAGTTTATTCATTAGTATATAAGTTCCCCCTATCTCCGCTAAATATAACGGGGCAAGCCGATGCCCCGGATAAATTAATCTTCCTCTTATGTTATTAGCTTCCGCTATTCGTTCCCCCTCAATGGCATAAGCAAGCGATTTCTTATAATCCTTCATAACTCTGTAATTGCGTTGCAACATTCCATTCGCTGAAACAATTCCCGTTTTGTCTTTTAAGTTTTCATATATCTTCAACGCTTCTAATC
>DASYOM010000072.1:0-18528 GCA_036007765.1 Chitinophagaceae bacterium
GCCCGAAAGGGTTGAATGCAATCAATGCTAAAAAAACGAATTAGGTTTAATAGATAAATACTTATTATTAAGTATTGTATTTAATCATATATGCTAATTGCAATAAATTTATAAAATAAAAATAGTTGCCTTTTACTCAAAGGCAACTATTTTTTTAATATCCTTCTTTAAGAAATCTGGATAAGCCCTGGCGGCTTTTGTTTGCTTCTTTGGAAAACATAAAGATTACTTTAGATCATAATCTTCCTGGGTCAGGCTCTGTTTACTAATTTTAAAATAATCATTATAACAGCGATCACTAAAAGAATATGAATGATACCGCCTGTGAAAAAACCTCCAAGAAATGAAATTGCCCATATTACAATAAGAACTACTGCAATGATGTATAAGATGTTTCCCATTTTAAATTGTTTTAGAGTTAAATAATAAAATGTAAGGAAATAAAAACCTTGCCAAATTGTTTCAAATTACAATAGTTATGAGTAGCTGAACTTCCATTTGCATAAATTTCTCAATGAGGGTATTAATATCTACGAAAACAGGCTTTATCTTTTGAATGTTTTAGTCTGTATCATTCTAATTCTATTTAGATAGCTAATTCAAATTAGAATAAAAAGTCTTCCTTTCCCTATATACTTTCCGCCCATATTTTTCCGCCATATTGTTTAAGATCTCCGAAGAAATACAAGCCTATGTATAAATTCAAGTTATATAGTATTATTTTTTCGACATACATAGGGCGTAGGTTGTCCAGGAGAAAAAAGAATATGTGCAAGGCTAATTAAATTGAACTCCATTTTTATATGCGTCCATTTCTATATTCAATGTTTTATTTTCGCAGAAATATATGAAGTCAGGATTTGTAAACATTTTTGGATTGCCTAATGCCGGTAAAAGCACATTGCTAAATGCATTTATGGGAGAGAAGCTTGCTATTGTTTCACCAAAAGCACAAACCACGAGGCATCGTATTAAAGGAATTTTAACCAGCCAAAATTACCAAGTAATTTTTTCTGATACTCCAGGAATAATTGAGCCAAAATATAAGCTGCATGAAAAAATGATGCAGGCAGTAAAAGGCAGCCTGGAAGATGCGGATGTGGCTTTGCTCATAGTTGATACAAAGAATGCGCTTGAAGAAGCTGATGCAATTTTCTCATCACTTCATCTTAAAGTCCCGGCCTTGGTTGTGCTCAATAAAATTGATGTTGCTGATAAGGCAGCGATTGAGAACGCAAAAAATTTCTTTTTGCAAAAAGATTATTGCAAAGATGTTGTTGTTATTTCGGCGCTTAAGAAATCAGGTATCAATAAATTGCTTGATACAATAATTTCTTTATTGCCTGAAGGCGAGCCTTTTTATAATGATGACAATTTAAGCGATCTGCCCACTAAATTTTTTGTGGGTGAATTAATAAGAGAAAAAATATTTTATTTATACCAGGAAGAGATCCCGTATCACGCCACCGTGCTTGTACAGGAATACCAGGAAAAAACAACGCTTACTAAAATTTCAGCAGATATTATTTTACAAAGAGAAACTCAGAAGGGAATTGTGTTAGGTGAGGGAGGAAAGATGATCAAACAATTAGGAACCCTGGCAAGAAAAGACATCGAAGCATTTATCGGAAGAAAAGTTTTCCTGGAATTGTTTGTGAAAGTGAGGCCTAAGTGGCGGGATAATGAAATACATTTGAGGGAATATGGGTATTAATAAAGAATGCAAAAATCAAAATTATTATATATTTTATTAAAAGCCTGGTAATTAAAAGAAGATTTCTATTTCATAAACTTGCTTTGAACCCCTCCGTTGGAGGGCAGGAAGGTCTAAACTAAAATCATGAATTCATTTGGGCGAATATTCAGGGTCGGCATTTTTGGGGAATCACATGGGCCTTTTGTTGGGTTAAATATAGATGGCTGCCCGCCGGGAATATCTATTGCTCCAAATGATTTCACTGAAGATATTGAAAGAAGAAAGCCGGGTGCGAAAGGCACTACGCCAAGAAAGGAAGATGATATTCCTGAAATTATCAGCGGTGTTTTCAACGAAAAAACTACCGGCGCTCCTCTCACAATTTTATTCAGAAATAGTAATACGAGAAGTGGTGATTATGAAAAACAAAAGGCAGTTCCCAGGCCGGGCCATGCAGATTTTGTAGCACATAAAAAATTTAAGGGCTTTGAAGACTACAGGGGTGGCGGTCATTTTAGTGGCAGGCTTACCGTAGCAATTGTTGCTATAGGTGTAATCGCAAAAAAAGTGATTCAATTTATTTCTTCTGAAAATGCGATTGCTATTAATGCAAGTATTCTTGAAGTAGGTGGTGAACAGGAGACCGAGAAAGGCTTACAAAATGCAATAGATCAAAAGGATTCTATTGGTGGGATAATAGAGTGTAAGGTTACTAATCTTCCAATAGGCCTTGGAGAACCTTTTTTTGATTCTGCTGAATCGTTATTAAGCCATGTGGTTTTTTCTATTCCTGCTGTAAAAGGAATTGAGTTTGGGGCAGGCTTTGCAGCAGCAAAAATGTATGGAAGCGAGCACAATGACGCACTATTGAATGACAATGGAAAAACCGCAACGAATCATTCAGGTGGTATAGTTGGTGGGCTTACGAATGGAAACGATCTTATATTCAGGATTGCAGTAAAGCCAACTTCTTCCACACCGAAAGAACAACAAACACTAAATATTGAAAGCGGAAATATGGAATCATTTTCTGTAAAGGGAAGACACGATCTATGTATCGCTTTAAGAGTGCCTGTTGTGCTGGAAGCGGTTACTGCAATGGTTCTGGCGGATTTGTTATTGATAGCCTCCCCCAACCTCTCCAGCGGAGAGGCTTAGGCTCTTACCAAATAGTTTTCATCCTTTACTTAAATTATTTCAGATCCTTAGATCGAAACATCTTCTATAAAAAAATATTCCACTGGTTGGTTTTTTGATAATGTGATTGAAAGAATATCAAACTGAATATTTTTCCACCCGGGATTTTGATACAAAAATTCTTCTGAAGCATTTATTAGATTGATCAATTTTTTTTTGGTAACATCTTCTTCAGGGTAACCAAACTTTCTTGTTCTCCTGGTCTTGATTTCTATGAAATGTAACACATTGTTTAATGATGCTATAATATCAACTTCCCAATGGCTGTGCCGCCAGTTTTGATGTAGAATTTGAAAGCCCTTTCCGGTAAGCCAGGATATAGCCATTTTTTCCCCAAGTGTACCTGTGGAATTGTGATGGGCCATGATAATAAATTTTCTTATAAAATAGAAATGATTGGTTTCTAAAATTAAGCTTCCACATTAAAAAAGCACTCTGCTTAAAAAAATATTATACTTATTTTTGCGCAAAAGAATAGACATGAAAGTTACAAAGCAGATGGTTACAGGATTTATTTTATTAGTTGTTATTGCTTCACTCTATCGAATTATGCCGGGAAGGCCCTATGGTTTTGCTCCGCAGATAGCTATGGCGATCTTTGGTGGCGCGATTATAAAAGATAAAAAATTTGCTTTTCTGCTTCCCCTTCTATCAATGTTTGTTTCTGATGCTTTATATGAAATTTTATTCAGAAACGGAGTTGGTAACATGCCCGGTTTTTATGAAGGGCAAATAACCAATTATATACTCTTTGCTTCACTAACACTTTTTGGCTTTTTTATTAAAAACTTTAATATCGGCCGGATAGCATTGGCTGCAATAGCCGCACCTACTACTTATTTTTTAATTTCTAATTTCCTTATATGGCTTAGTAACTCACCTCTTGCAGGTTTAGGCAGGCCCAAAACATTTAACGGCCTTCTTCTTTGTTTTAGTGATGGATTGCCTTTTTATCCATGGAGCATTGCGGCCACCTTTATTTTTTCTGCAATTCTGTTCGGGAGTTATTATCTTATAACAAAACAATCATTAAGGCTCGCTCAGGAACATATAAAAAGATAATAGAAAGTTAACTACTTCTTATAATTATTTTCTTCCTCATAGCCTTCATCTATCAAAAGATGATTGCCGTCTGCAGCTTCTGTTGCCAGCTCATCGCACCTGTTATTCATAATATTTTGGGCATGCCCTTTTACCCATTTAAATTCAATATTATGGTTTTTGGAAAGTTCATCATATCTCAGCCATAGGTCGCTGTTTTTAATGTTACCTTTAAAGTTGGTCCTGATCCATTTTTTTAGCCAGCCTTCCATTACGGCTTTTACAACGTAATTACTATCAGAAAAAATAACAAGGTTCAGTTTATCTTTTTTTAAAGCTTCAAGGGAAGCTATCACTGCCATTAATTCCATGCGGTTGTTTGTAGTAAGGCGATAGCCTTTTGATAATTCTTTTTTATAATTACCATAAATAAGCACAGCTCCATAACCACCCTTCCCTGGATTTCCCTTTGATGCCCCATCCGTGTAGATTGTAATTATATTTTTGCTCATGATCCGGGAAAATATTTTAGGGTGAAGCTCATTATTTTTTCACAATCTTTTCTGAGATAGAGATTATCAATGGTTATTATTTTTCTTTGTGAGATAATTTTTTTTGTAGCGTGCTCTCTTTTAAAAAATGCAAGGATAGTTGGTTGCATTGATAAAGGAATATTTGCTTGTTTAATATTAATTCTATTGCCTGTGGCTTTTTGTAAGGCCTTATCAATTAATTCGGCGCAGTACATTTTATTATCTGTATTAAGATCGTATAACCAGTCGAATCGTAAATCATTGGCTTTGTATTTTAATAAAATTTCAGTTAAAGAATCTTTTTCCTCCTTTGAAAGATCATACCTGTAAAGGGCGCATCTTAAATTTTTAGAAGGATTGACAAATGAATCAACAGGAACAATTTGTATGGTATCATTCTTAGGATCATTAGGAGCAATATTACATACCAAGGGCTGGTTATTTTTTATTATGACGATGCCGGCATGCGAATAGATTTTTTCTTTTTCGTTTAAAAATTTTATTTGTTCACTTATAAGATCATCTGTCATTCTTACAATAAGGTCGCCTGAAATAGCATGTTCTTTCAATGCTGAAATATTATTATTGATCTCTTGTTGTTTTGAAATCGGTTTTACAGGTTCCTGTGTTGGAGAAGTACAGGAGAATAGAAAGATGACAGGACAAAGGAGTAGAGCAAATGAAAAATTCATAGGAACGTGAAAATAATAAATAAAGGCTGATGAAAAGATCAGTAGCCCTATGAAAGATTAATTGTGTTTAAAACTAAGCTGGTCAATACCCACAACGGTAGGATTATAGAAATTTCCTGTTCTGCCGCTACCTCCCTGTAAGCCTGCATCCTCATTGAAATACCTGAATGCAAACCTGCCGTTGGTGATACTTCCGTTTCCGGGAATGCCGGATATTATTATTGTGTATTTAGTCCAAACTACAGGAAATCCTCCAAGGTAATTATATACGCGGTTAGGATTTATATCTAATAGAAGTTTGGTAAAGCTTCCTGTGCTTGCATCTGTTTTTCCTACATTAGTTATACCGTCTGTAAAATTTGCCCAGACTTGCATACGGTCTGTTGCACGGTTATTGTATAAAGCGTCATTAGTTGCACGGCTGTAAAAAGAAATGGTATCCCCGTTTTTCATTGTAAGAGATGGAGAAATTAACCATGCGCTTATGTTCCCACCATTGCCGGATGCATCCCCGAGGCAGCTTACATCACAGCTTACAAAATCGTTAGGAGTATTGTGTGCGCTATATGCAGGGAAGCCGAGGTAAGGCCCTACCGAAAGAAATTTTACCTGGTTCGCCTCTTCATATCTTCCCTGTCTCCAGCCTGTTTGCCCTACAGGGTTACTATTATTTTGAAATGCCCAGCCTCTGGAAGTAAGGTTGCCAACAGTATCAAACTCTTCAACTAAAGATGAATCTTTAACAGGAAGCGGATTTGGTAAAGGGGGATTATTTGTCTTTAATTCATCTTTACTACATGAAGCTATAAATACTATTGATGAGATAAAAGCAAGAGGAATAAAAAGTAAGATCTTATTGTTTTTCATTATAAAAATTTATAAAACTGTACAGATTTTTATTGAATCAATATCCTGCACTTTTATAAGAGACTGCATCTATGCCTACACCAGTGCCGTTCCCTTTAGAGCCACCATTCTTTACAAAATACCTGAAAGCGAACCTGCCTCTTACCAGGCCATTCAATCCAGATATTATTACTTCGAAGCGTGTCCATTGAGATGGATATGCCGCAGGATCCGGAGCTACCACACTGCTATAGATTAATTTTGGATTTATAGTAAGAAGCCCTGTTGTAAAATTGCCGGGATCAAGCCCTTTGCCAACATCCGTGCTGTCATTGATTATATTTAACCTTAGCTGAATGCTGTTTCCAAAATCCGTCGTATCACCTCTACTATCTACGGCTTGCTGTGCCCTGGTGTAAAAAATGATCTTATCACCATTTTGCATAGTAACTGTTGGAGAAATCAACCAGTTACTAATTATACCCCCTGCCGCTGAAGTAGATAGATAATCTACTCCGATAAAACCGACATTACTTCCATTGTTAGAAAAAGCATTGAAAAACGGAGGAATGCTTCCACCGTTTTGCCATATGCTGCTACCAAGAGGCTCACTTACATTAATGAATTTCCACCCACGTGCAAGGGCAGCAGTTGCTGTATCAAATTCTTCATTAAATGATTGATCAGGTACCGGTTGGATTTTTGTGAGATAACTGTCGTCTTTACATCTTTGAAACAGGAGGAGAGCAAGACTACCTATAACGAGAAGTTTAGGTAAGATTTTTTTTCTCATAAATTAATGGTTCGGAATTTTCTAAGGACTTGTCGCCTGTGAAATTAGTATTTTTTTATAGAAAATTACCAGTTAGTTTAATAGCAAGCCATGCCTTGCTGATAACTTTTAAACCTGGAAAACACCTGTTTTAAAATCGGCGATTTCTGCATTATGATTTGCAGCTAAAATATTTTCAGATATAATTTGCCTTGTCTCCAGTGGATCTATAATAGCGTCTACCCACAATCGTGAGGCGGCATAAAAAGGTGTAGTTTGCCGTAAATACCTTTCTGTCATTTCTGACAAAAGCTTTTGTTCAGCCTGGGGTGTTATTTCCTTTCCATTTGATTTAAGAGAGGCAACTTCAATCTGTAATAAAGTTTTTGCGGCCTGCTCACCACCCATTACCGCAATTTTGGCCGAAGGCCATGCGTAAATAAACCTGGGATCGTATGCTTTACCACACATTGCATAATTACCGGCACCATAAGAATTGCCCATGATGATGGTAATTTTCGGAACCACTGAATTGGCAACAGCGTTTACCATTTTAGCACCATCTTTTATTATGCCACTATGCTCGCTCCGGCTACCCACCATAAAGCCAGTTACATCCTGCAGAAAAACAATGGGGATTTTTTTCTGGTTGCAGTTCATTATAAATCTTGCAGCTTTGTCAGCGCTGTCATTGTATATTACACCGCCTATTTGTAATTCACCTTTTTTGTTTTTGATATTCAATCTTTGATTGGCGACTATACCTACAGCCCATCCATCTATTCTTGCATAACCGCATAAAATTGTTTTACCATATTCTTCTTTAAATTGCTCAAATGAACTGGCAGCTTTTAAAGTTGAATCAGAATAGGCCGCATTGTTTGGAGTTGTATTATCCAGCCGGTTCGGAGTGGAAACGCCCGAACCAACCGGAGCTGATGAATCAACAATCCTTTCAATTATTTCAAGCATGTCGTATGGTTTCGTATTGCCTTCGGGGAATAGTCCATAAATTTCCAAAGGATTTTTTGCTGGCCGTAATGATGCAACCCTGTTAAACCCTGCCTTGGGAAAATCCCCGATCTTACCGATGATCTTTTTTATTTCATCCAGGCACCTTTCTTCAGTGTCAAATTTATAGTCAGCAATGCCACTTATCTGCGTGTGTGTGGCTGCGCCTCCTAATGTTTCGTTATCAATCACCTCTCCGATCGCTGCTTTCACGAGATAAGGGCCAGCCAAAAAAATAGAGCCATTTCCTTCAACCATTAAAGTTTCATCACTCATTATAGGAAGGTAAGCGCCGCCCGCTACACAAGGGCCCATCACTGCAGCAATTTGAGTAATGCCCATTGCACTCATTTTTGCATTGTTCCTGAAGATGCGGCCAAAATGTTCTTTGTCAGGAAAAATTTCATCCTGCATTGGGAGAAATACACCGGCGCTGTCTACGAGATAAATAACAGGTAATTTATTTTCCATAGCCATCTCCTGCATTCTTAAATTTTTTTTCCCTGTAATAGGAAACCAGGCCCCGGCTTTTACGGTTTGATCATTGGCAATTATTACGCATTGTTTTCCGCTTATATATCCAATGCCTGCAACAGTGCCGCCTGCCGGGCAACCGCCATATTCTTCATACATGCCATAGCCTGCAAATGCACCCATTTCTATAAAAGGAGTATCGGTATCCCGTAAATATTCTATTCTTTCTCTTGCAGTTAATTTATTTCTTTCTTTCTGTTTTTGTTTCGCTTTTTTACCGCCACCTTCCTCAATCTTACCAAATAATTTTTCAACATTGCTCAAAGCCATTTTCATGGCGTCTTCATTTTTATTAAATTCTATATTCATAATAATTCGATAAGTGTCAAAACTAAAACTTTAAATTTGAGTTCAGTCTAATGCTGGTTTTCTTATTACAAATTTTGATATGCACCTGCCGACCTTTTTAAAATCCGTATCCAGGAGATTGATATTAATAGTCGCAGGAATTATTGTCGCCCTGGGCATTGTATTTTTAATCTGGCAAAAAAATAAATATAAAATTGTAAAAGAAACCATAGCCAGCAAGATTGCAAAAGCTACGGATAGCCTTTATATAGTTAAATACGATTCACTACACTTTGATGAAATACTGGGCACGGCATATTTAAAAAATATACATATCGAGCCAGACACTTTCAGGATTAAAAAAACAAATTTTGATGACCTTCCATATATCTTACTGGATATTAAAATAGCGTCTATTAATGTTACAGGTGTAAAAACTGATAAGGCATTATTAGGACAACAAATGATTGGTGATTCTGTAGTGATCACAGATCCTGAAGTAACCGTTTATTTTTTAAAGCCACTGAGAAAAGAAACCAAAATTGATGTGGAGGCAAAGGCAGTGTATGATGAAATACTTGGTAACCTGAATCTGATTAAAGCCGGTCACGTTTTTATCAATAATGTAAATGCAAAAGGAATTGGATTTGTATCTAAAGAAAAAGAATTTGATTTTATAAATGGCAACGTACAATTGAAAGATGTATTAATTGATAGTGCGCATAATCTTGATACAACCCGTACTTTATTTTGTAAAGAAGCTGATTTAAACGTTGCTTCCTTTATAACGTACGATAATAACCGGCCTGAATTAAGAGTGAATAATATTAATTTCAGAGGAGAAGATAACTCGCTTTCTTTTGATGATATTGTTGTGAACAGGTTTGATGACGACGCATCTGACAGCAGTAAACTTTTAATAGCAAATGGGCTTCGCCTTGATGGTCTTGATGCCGATGAATTTGTAAAGAATAAAAATATAATTGTAGAAAATATAGCCTGCCGGAAAATAACTCTTTATGAACCACCACTCGATAACCTGAAATCTTCTGCACATAAAAAACCCAGGAAGGTTGATAGCACAGGCTTCAGGCATGTCTATAGCATTGATATGAACCATCTTAATTTCCCGGACGTAAGTTATGTTCCTGCCACAAACAGCGATTATAAAATTGGCAAAATTGCTATTAAAATAAATAACGTTTCGGCCGATGAGATATATAGAGTGCAGAAGCATCCTCTTGATTTCAGTAACGAGGTTGAATTAAGTTGCAGCAGTGTAACTATGAAATCAAAGGAAGCGGATTATAACTATTTATATAAGGATATTGTTCTTAATTCTTTAAGAAAGCAATTAGATATAGGGTCATACACCATAAAGCCTATTTATGGAGAAAGAGAGGTTTTTAATAAACAGCATTTTCAAAAAGACAGGTATGATGTGGTTTTTAAAGGTATTGCACTTAAGGGCATTGACATGAAAAACCTTATTGATAAAAAAATAATAGCATCTACGCTTACAGTAAACGGTCTCTCTGCAAAAATTTATCGTGATCTTCAAAAACCCTTAAAAGATAAAAGTAAAGTAGGAAATTATCCATCACAGCTACTTCCAAAAATTGATGTTCCGGTACACATAATGAAAGCTGTAATTTCACACACTTACATTGAATATAAAGAGAGAGAGGCTTTAAGCGACAATACCGGTGTTGTACATTTTACTGACGCTACTCTTCACATTGACAACATTACGAATGTAAAAGAAGTCATTCAAAAAAATAATGCCCTCAAAATTTCTTATACTGCAAAAGCATTAGGTACGATTCCTGTAAACGGAAGCTTTACATTTCTACTCAGGGATACCAGTGGCGCATTTACTGCTATCGGAAATATTCCTTCTTTCGATGCGCATATGCTTAATGAAGTTTCCGTACCAATGGCATTAATGAGAATTAATACGGGAAAAATAAATTCATTGGATTTTAATTTTAAAGGAGATAATTACAGCGCAGGCGGAAAGCTGGTAATGAAATACAACGACCTCAAAGTGGATGTGCTTAAGCGGGATGAGAAAACCGGTAGCATAAAAAAGAAAGGCCTGACAAGCCTTCTTGCAAATATTATTGTAAAGAACGATAATCCGCGCAATGGTAATCTTCGTGAAGCAAATCCGCACTACAATCGTGATGTGCGTAAATCTTTTTTCAACCTTGTATGGAAAACAGTTTTCACCGGCATGAAAAAAACATTAGGGATCCCGTGAGATAAAAAACTTCAAAAGTTGAGTCATCATGTTGATATATTTCACGAATTATAAAACACTAATTACACGCATACAGCCTTACTTCTTACTTCGTGAAATTTGTGTAATCATTTGCCCACCTCTTCGTTACAATATTCCTGGAGTGTTTTAAAAAGTGCATCCATAGTGTGAATGGTAGTATAAATATTTACAGGATTTATGCGAAACCATGTTTTACCTTTTAGCATGGTTGTGGCAAACCAGAATTTTCCTTCTTTCTCAATACGGGCAGCTACCTTATGATGAAGGCTTGTAGCATTTTGATTCGTTAATCCATCTGCTTTATAGCGAATACAGATAGCGGACATCCTTGGCTCTGTGGCGCTTTCAAAATCTTTACTATTGATGGCCAGATTGTGCAGATACATCGCCTGCTCCACATTATTATCCACCCATTCACCAATTGTATCCTTTCCATAATGCTGAAAGCTCATCCATACTTTAAGGCTGCGAAAACGCTTTGATTGCTCGAAACCATTTTCGTAAAACTGGTATCGCTCATCTTTTTGGCTGCTCTGGTCTGTGAGGTATGCATGTTGTATGCCAAATGATTTCCTTAACCTGCTATGATCTTTTACAAGCACAGCACCAACATCAAGCGGCGCATAAAACCATTTGTGCGGATCAATAGTTACGGAATCTGCCAGGTGTAAGCCCTTTAATAAATTTTTATTTTTTTGCGACAGCAACATACCGCCACCATAAGCGGCATCTACATGAAACCAGCAATTTTCACGCACAGCAATCTGGTGTAATTCTTCCAGGTCATCCACCGCCCCAAGGTTTGTTGTGCCTGCAAGCCCGATTATACATAAAGGCTTTATATCATCTGTTTTATCTTTTTGCAGGCATTCTTCCAATGCGTTTAGCCTCACTCTATAATTATCATCAGTAGGTAATACACGAAGATTGTTTCTACCAACGCCAACCGCGTCTGCAGATTTATCAATTGAAACATGCCGTTCTTCTGATACATACACGGCCCATTTGCCATGCAGGCCTTCATGCTGAGCAGTATCGCCGGTGGTAAAATCCCTTGCTAATTTTAAGCCAATGAAATTAGCAGTCATCCCGCCACTTGTAAGATTGCCACCTGCTTTGTCATCGTATCCAATGAGATCATTCAGCCAGCGGATTACCCTAAGTTCCATTGCCGTAGCCGACGGCCCGATTGAGTAGGCCCCTAAATTCTGATTAAGAGCAGCAGCTAAAAGATCGCCTAAAATGCCAGCAGGATTTGGCGAGGGAGTTATCAACCCCATATATCCCGGATGATTCACATGAGTACAATATGGTATTAATTTTTCTTCCAAAATCTCCTGAATTGATTGCAGCGATTTTGGATCATTAGGAATAGGTTCTTCAAACAACTGATTCAAAAATGAAGGCGCTACGTCAGTAAACAAAGGTTTATCATTTACATTTTGCAAGTAATCAGAAATGTAATCTATAAGGTAATGGCCGGCTTCCCGGAATTCTTTGTAATCCATACTAGTGATTTTTATTTTTTTAGAAAATGACTCAATTTTGAATTGGAAATAATTTTGGCTAAAACCAATACCAGGTCTTTGAACCAATCCAGTACCTAAAGGTCGTGGCAAACTAAACCATACCTTTAATCAGCGACTCTTTTTAATTTTGAATAAAGAGAAATATACTATTTGTAAAAATAAATCACCCCATCTTTCATAACCAGTTTTATATTCCTTATGTCATGAATATTTTTTGAAGGGTCGCCTTTTACAACAAGTATATCAGCAAACAGGCCTGGCTTTATTCTTCCCACCTTATCATTAATTTTAAAAACATCTGCATTCACCGAAGTTGCCGATTGAAGCACGTCGATTGGCTTCATTCCATAATCCACCATCAGTTCCATTTCCCGTGCATTATCGCCATGAGGAAAAACTCCTACATCACCACCCATGCAAATGATGACACCGGTTTTTAATGCCTCTTTAAAGCTCGTGCGTTTTTGCTGAATTTTTAGAGGTTCCGGATCTGTTCCTTTTTGCCAACCGTTATATTGTTCTATTGCATCTCCTGCGGCAAGAGTAGGGCATAGAGCTATATTTTTTTGCCTCATTAAATTAAAAATTTCCGGTGTGCCATTATCACCGTGCTCAATAGTTGTTACACCTGCAGCAATGGCTCTTTGCATTCCCTCAGCTGTGGTTGCGTGCGCTGCAACTATTCTCCCGCTACTCTTTGCAACCTCCACTGCTTTTTTTAATTCATCAATAGTAAAAGTGGGCATTGCTTCTTTATTAATTCCCCACCGATAGTCAGCATATAATTTTACAACATCAGCGCCTTTACCTATTTGAGTTCTTACTTCCTTTATCAAACCATCCATGCCATCTGCTTCTGCTGCGCCCTTTGGGGTATCAATGTCGTAGCTTAATTCTTTTGGCCCATAGCTTCCTGTGGCTACAATTGCTCTTGTCGCTACAAGCATTCGCGGCCCGGGAATAATCCCTTTTTCAATTGCGGCTTTCAATCCCACATCATCATAACCTGCTCCCTCTGTACCAAGATCACGAACGGTTGTGAAGCCTGCCATCAAAGTTTTGTATGCATGCACTGTAGCCCTTGCAACTCTTTCTGCCCGTGATTCTTTTAGCACCTGGTCATTCCATGGCGTTTCGTTATAGGGATGTAAAAAAAGATGGCTGTGACCTTCTATAAGACCGGGCAATAAAGTACAATCAGTAAGCAAAATTGTTTTTGAATTGGGAATAGTTTTATTTAAAATTCCGGCAAATGTGATGGTATCATTTTTTACAACAACCTGCCAGCCTTCATGCATTTGCCCGCCATCAAAAACTCTTGCAAGCTGTAGAATATATACAGAATCTCTATTGATTTGTGCAGAAGAAAACAACGGCAGAATTAAAAATACAAATCCTTTCACTTTTTTTAGGAACGACATTAGGAGATGTTGAATGAATTTTAAATTTAGCATAACAAAATTGAAAGGCAATAAAATGACAAAACCGGCAAGCAATTTGTATTAATTATTAGCTTTTTCATTTTATTTTTAGAATTAAAAAGGGAGCCAACTATTTACATAATGAGCAAAAAAAAATATGATAGAAAATCCCATGATTGAGGGTTTGCGAATATTCGATTCGTCAAAATATTCCATCAAAATATTTTCATTAAGCTATACAATCTGTATAATTAGGTTATTTTTATGTTAGAATAGTTATGAAGTCTTTTTCAAAATATGATTACGCTTGTAACGGGGTTAAGATAACTATTATGCAATGGATATTAGGAAATTCGGTTGTAACTGAGAAGAACATTCAGACCTAGAGATTAACTGCACCACCAAAGAATATGGATAACAAGCTTCTTCCCCCAAAGAGTAGCATTGTCACAACTGCTTCAACAATTGACAATTTGATTGATAATGCGGAATATGATAATGTTGAACCGCCAAATATTCTCGTCATTGTAAGCAACGGAAAAATAATTTCAGCCAATACTGCGACCTGCAAGCTACTTGGCTATTCCAAAAAAGAATTAGTAAACAAAAGAAGAGCAGCCATAGTTGATATAAATGACAGCCGCTTTAAAAAGATGCTGAAGCAGAGAAAGGCTACCGGGCATTCAAGAGCATTAGTAACAATGATAAGAAAAAGTGGCAGGCGGATTACCTGCCTTATAAGTTCCACACTTTTTAAAGATGAGGATGGTATTGAAAAAGCAATTACTATGATTGCGGATATGAGCCAGATTATATTGATGCAAAAAAATATTGCTGTAGAAACTGAAAGAGCAGTTCATGGAAATGCTGCTGTTAAGGGGACAAAGCAAAAAAAGAGCGACACCATTAATGAAAAAATAGTTTCGGAAAATATTGCTCTTGCAATATCAAAGCAAATAAAACTTGATGCTCTAAAGGAAAAAATAGTTGCTGATAATATTGCAATTGATATATTAGAGGGTAAACAATTTGATTCCCGAAATAATAAAATAGTCGCAGAAAATATTGCCATTGCGCTGACAAAACAAAAAGTAATCGATATAAAAAATAAAAGAATAGTTGCTGAGAATATTGCTATTGCCCTGGCGAAACAAAAAGTGATTGACACAAAAAACAAAAAAGTAGTGGCTGATAATATTGCCAATGCCCTGGCAAAACAAAAAATAATTAATACAAAAAAAGAAAAAATAGTCGCTGAAAATATTGCTATTGCCCTTGCAAAGCAAAAAGCGATTGATACAAAAAAAGAAAAAATAGTCGCTGAAAATATTGCCACTGCCCTGGCAAAGCAAAAAGGAATTGATGTAAAAAAGGAAAAAATAGTTGCTGATAATATCATACAGGCGTTGGCAAAATCGGAGGCCAGGATTGCTGAAAATAGCAAATGGATAAAACATATCGCCAAAACATCGTACGATGTAATGTGGGACTGGGATATAGCAACAAACGAAATATATGTTGGTGAAAGTATTACAGAAGTGTTTGGCTATAAGGTGAAAAAAAGTACCGTTAATTTTGCTCATTTCATCAGCTGCCTTCTCCCGGAAGAAAAAGACCGGGTTAAAAAGAAATTATGGAAAACCCTTGCATCCGGCAATAAAAGCTGGAAAGATACTTTTAAGTTGATCCGCGGGGATAGCACCATAGCCTCTGCTGCCAGCCGTGCCAGAATTGTAAGGGATGAAAATGGAATAGCCACCCGGTTAATAGGGGCTTTAAAGGACATAAGCAGGCTGAAGGAATTGGAAAAAAAGCTGAAGGAACAAGTTCCCATACTACAGGAACATAGCGAAAAATTTTTATTAGCCGCTAAACTTTCATTTGATGTAATATGGGACTGGGATTTATTAACCAACGAAATATTTATAGGCGATCAGTTTAAGCAGTTGTTTGGCTATAACTTAAAAAACAATAAAGGGAATATAGCCGATTGGATCGATCACCTCCATCCCGATGATAAGGAATCGGTTGAAAAAGACATCTACGAGGCTATTTCCTCCTCTTCCGCCTATTGGGAACATGCATACCGGTTTATAAGAGCCGATGGCAGCATCGCAAAAGTATTTGACAGGGGCAGCATCATAAGAGATGGTGACGGGAAAGCTTTACGTATGATCGGGGCCATGCAGGATTTTAGCCGTCAGAAGGAACTGGAGGAAATTCTGAATCATGAAATTTCAGCTAAAGAGAAACTGCTTGAAGAAAATAATGAAAGGTTCAGGCTCATCTTCAATTCATCATCCGATGTGTTATACGATAGCGATTTAATAACGGGGAACGTAATAATAAGTGATGCTTATGAAAAAGAATATGGCTATAAAATAAAAAGCAATATGACTCCGGCAGAAGATTGGGTCAGCCATATTCATCCCGACGATAAAGAAGCAGTATATCAGGACTATCAAAAAACACTTGATGGTGACGACAAGGAATGGAAGTATAGTTATCGTTTTTTAAAAGCCGATAGTGCAACTGCTGATGTGGTAAGTAACGCCGTTATCCTGAGAGATGCCAATGGAAAAGCTTACCGCATGATAGGCTCCATGCTTGACATAGGTAAACAAACAATTCCACATGAAATGCAGAAGCTGGAATTTTCTTCCAATGCAGAGGATAAAGAAAATTTCCGGCAGCTCTTCAATTCTTCGCAGGATATATTATATGATGTAGATGTAGAAGCAAATGAGGTAATCTTTAGCAGTGCTTATGAAAGAGAATTTGGCTATAAAATAACGGGTAAAATGACACCTGAAAAAGATTGGGCCGCCCATATTCACCCAGATGATAAAGAAGCAGTAACACAGGGTTATAAAAGAAGGATAACTTCGGATGAAACCAAATGGAAATACAACTATCGTTTTTTAAGATCTGATAATTCTGTCGCTACTATTTTAAGCAGTGGAATCATCCTGAGAAATGCTGATGGAAAAGTGTACCGTTTATTAGGGGTTATGCATGATATTAGTAAAGAAATTCTGCTGGAAGAAAAGCTGGAGAAGGAAATTTATATAAAAGAAAAGCAAATAACAGCAGCAATGGAGGAAGCAAAAGAAAGCGAGAGGCTAGACATAGGAAAGGAATTACATGATAATGTGAACCAGTTGCTGGGTGCCTCCAGGTTGTTTCTTGATATAGCAAAGCGGGGAGGTGAAGATAGCGAAATGTATATAAACCGTTCTTCAGAATATACCCTTACAGCTATTGAAGAGATTCGAAAATTAACAAAGGGCCTCATCACAAAAGCCATTCAACACCTTGGGCTACGGGAATCAATTGAAAACATTGCCAGAGACACTATGGAAGCACACCCGCTAAAAATACGTTGTTCTCTCAATAGCTTTATAGAAGACAGGGGGAACCATAAATTCAATCTGAATGTTTTCAGGATAGTGCAGGAGCAACTGAATAATATTTTGAAACACTCCAAAGCAACGGACGTAACGATTAGCCTTTCACAAAATAAAAAATCTATTATGCTTTCCATTTCTGATAATGGCATTGGCTTCGATACCGGTAAAAAAAGCAAAGGCATAGGTATAGACAATATTAAAAGCCGGGCAGCGGCTTATAACGGAACAGCTGATTTCAATTCACAACCCGGCATGGGTTGTGAATTGAAAATAACATTCCTCCTGCCTGAGCTTATATCCTCAAGAGACTAAAGAAGTATAGCTATAAATCAGGTGCTGGCAGAATTCAGGACAAAATATATTTCAACATGATTAATATACAAAAAAATATGCTGGGGTGGTCAGCGCTACTCCGTCGATTAGTGTGATTTATCTGATTAGAAAATATTTTCTATTTACAAAAGAAGAAGGAATGATTGAAGTAAAAAAAATTTTACGCTAAGTAATTTATTTTTTAAAGAGACTTTTCGAAATATTTTTTCCGGAGTATTTCGTATTCTTCCCTTAACTCCACAGATAAAAGATGAAGAGCGCCGGGGTTGAAAGACGGGATCATTTTGTCATGAGTGGGATTGATAAAATTTACCTGCCTGTCCCACTTATCCCTAAATTTTTGAGAGGCATGTTCTGCAAGTTTATAAAATTGTTCCTCAAATTTTTGTTGCTGGGAAATTTCGTTATTCATAGGAAATTTTTAAAAACAGATAAAGGTATAGAATTTAATCTAACGTTTATTTTGTTAACATATTCTATGAAGTAGAATAATTGGTACATTCTTTTACTCTAATCCTGGATGTTTTTATTTAATAACCTGCTGGATTTAGAAAAAAATAGCACTCCTGGGGAATTATAGCTACAAACAAAATCAATAATGTACACCTATTCCTACTATAACCCCTTTTTGTTTTATAATTTAGATGGGTATAGAATTTGTAAACTCTTAAAGTTAAATCCTTAAAGTATGTGGTAATAAAATTCGTTTGATCTGGCAGACAAACTGTATGGATTTATATAATCTCTGAATATATTTTCCCGCTACATCTTAATTTATGCCGTGCTGAAACCTTAAGTAGAATCATTAGCGTTTTGATGTTATAAAAATAAGTTCTTTGAAAATATTGTCTGTATTGAGTTTGGGGATATTTTGACTTGGAAACGATTTGAATTTTTGAAAGCTTTGAATTTTTTAATTCATTGATTTTCAACAATTATGA
>DASYOM010000073.1:0-10698 GCA_036007765.1 Chitinophagaceae bacterium
CCTATGTAGTTTTCTGGTTGTTGTTTTATTTCCTTTACAAAAAGAGAATATTTATTAAAGTATAAACGCAATCACCTGCTATAAAACCCGCTTGAATTTCCTTACATACAAACCTCCATAACGCTGACGCCATTTGTAAAATGCTGCAGCAGTTATCTGCAGTTCACGACAGATATCCTTAGCATCACGGCCGTTCTCATGCTCCTGGATAGCCTTTACAATTTGTGTTTCGGTGAATCTTGTTTTTTTCATATTATCCATTTAAAGTTGGAAATTTATTCAACTTTTAAATGGACCAACTTCGGGGAAGCTTACACTGCGCTCAGGCATAACCGGGTTGACACAGGATTCGATTGGTACGAGTTTGGAAAACTAGTGAAGTCACATTATGATGGTTAGAATTTCACCTGCCGTTATTGGAAGTTATACCTGTCCGCCCTTTTGGCGGAAACTTACCTTATAAATTGTGTTTAGTGCATGATGACACGAATCATGGCAGGAGGTATTGATGTTTTTCAGTTTTCTTAAATATATCTGAAAGGAAAGTTAGTTTATTATTGAGAGCAACCCTTGTGCTGGTTTCGTGCGGACACGAAACCGGGCGGAGGGCATTTTGAGCCAAAGCATTATAAAAGTTTGTAGGTTGAGTTTGCTTTCCGTAATGGTAATCCCTGGCACTACTATAAATATATTCCTTAGCTTTTTCTACCATACCGCATCAACAGGGGGTTGTTATGAATATATTCTAATTTCTGCAGGAGAAAATGAATTGTTATTGTAACAGAGGTAATATCATTCGTTACATAGATTTTCTTATTTTGGCAAAATGTGGCGAAAAAAGCTGGTTTACACATTTGTTACTTTTCTGCTCCTGCACGGAGTCATTCAAACTTCATTTGCACAAACTTATGCTGACAAGGATAAGGACTCAACCGCCAATGAGTATATTGAGAACTATAAAGAATTGCTCACTTACAAAATGTCATTAGGGAGCAAGGAGGATGGGTTTAATATAGTGAACACAAGCCAGTACAAAATAAGGTCTAACAATAAAACGAAGTTAAATGCAGGCATTAACTATCGCTGGCTGGCTTTCAGCCTGACCTTTGCGCCGAAGTTTTTCAGCGAGAATGTTGATAACAAAATAAAAGGTGAGACGAAATCTTTCGGCTTTGGATTCAGCTCCAACTTTAATCATATTATTCAAAAAGTAAACTACTCAAGGGTAAAAGGATATTATCTTGATAATACAAATGAATTCGATCCAGCCTGGAAAAATGGAGATCCGTATATACAATTCCCCGGCCTCGTTTTTAGAAGCTTTTCATGCCAAACGGCTTACAAATTCAATGATAATTTTTCTTTCAACGCCATCAATTCGCAAACAGAGAAGCAGTTGAAAAGTGCGGGTACCTTTTTGCCATCTTTATCCTACCAGCACTATATCATCAATGATCGTACGCCATTGACCGGCCAAAACAGCTCTCAGAAATCAAAGACATTGGAGGTGGTTTTTTCACCCGGTTATTATTACACCTTTGTCACTACATCAAATTTGTATGCTTCCGCAGGAATCAATCCTGGTATAGGTTTTAGCAGAACAAAGCTTTTGACGAGAGAGCCATCCGGAAATTCGAGAACTACATATCACGGAACTGTTCATCAACTGGAAACCACCCTGACATTTGGCTATGACTCCCGCCGCTTTTTCACCGGGATACAAATTATGACGGGCGCTCATGGATACAGCCAGTCCGATGCCAACAATGTGATTCTCCAGGAAAATGGTACAGGCTCTTTTTTCATCGGCTATCGCTTCAACGCTCCGAAAAAATTGACTTCCACGATGGAGAAAGCTGAAAAACTGGCTGCCGAAAAACTCCGGGAGTTAAAACAACAAATACAGGAGTAAGCAGCCGTTTGTGTAAAAAATATCGCTACATTTTGACCGGAATCCCGAGAGTGATTTATGTGATGCACCAGGAAAAATTAGCATCACGGCAGTTCTCATGCTCATGGGTAGCCTTTACAATTTGTGTTTCGGTGAAACTTGTTTTTTCATAATTATCCATTTAAAGTTAGAAATTTATTCAACTTTTAAATGGACCAACTTCGGGGAAGCTTACACTGCGCTCAGGCATAACCGGGTTGACACAGGATTCGATTGGTACGAGTTTGGAAAACTAGTAAAGTCACATTATGATGTTTAGAATTTCACCTCGCCGTTATTGGAAGTTATACCTGCCCGCCCTTTTGGCGGAAACTTACCTTATAAATTGTGTTTAGTGTATGAGGACACGAAACCGGGCGGAGGGTGTGAGAGATAAAAAATAAATTAAGCCAATAATTTCTCCAATTTCATTTTCCACTTTTCCCAATTCGGCATTTCTATGGTTTGAAGGTCAAGGAATTTTTGTGTGTGGTCGTGATGTATTAAATGACAAAGTTCATGAATGATTACATATTCAATACAACCTCTCGGTGCTTTAATTAATTCAGGATTCAATATTAGTTTTCCTTTTGGTGTACAGCTACCCCAACGTTTAGGCATCTCACGGAGAACAATAGATGAAGGTTCAACTTTATGTTTCTTGAATTTATCAATGAGTAGTTGAGCAATGGAATGAAATTTTGTTTTTGCATTTTGCAAATACCAACTATTTACCAATTGTTTTGTTCTTGTTTTATCTGCAGCTATTACTTCAATAAATTTTCCTTTAAGTTTTACACTTTCTTCCTTTCCCGGAATTATTCTTAAACGATATTGTCTTCCTAAATACAAATGTGTTTCACCACCAATAAATTTCCTAGCTGGTGTTTTTGGATGAAAGGAAAGAAAGAAACTTTGCTGCCTGATAATCCAGGGCGCTTTTTTCCTTAACTTATCTTTCACCTTATCAACTGAAGTATCAACGGGAGCTTTTACCATTACCTCCAAATCAGGTGTAACTGTAATGCCTAAAGATTTTCGGGTTGAATATTCCAAACGAAAATCAATTTGCTTACTTCCAAATTGAATTGCATGCTTCATTATTTGTAACGGATTTTTGCAACCTCAATACACTTGTTTGCAATTTCATCCATCTCACCAAAAGAAAGATTGATGTTATATTTGTCTCTTACTTCATCAATCAGGTAATCTCCAATTTCAATTTGCAATTTGCCTGTAATGTTTGTTTTGTATTGCCAGTCAATAATTGATCTGCCATTATCTAAAACTGCTTCCTGGATCATTTCATCAATATTCAATGCAGCCTGTGTTGAAATTTCCCTTCTTACAATTTGGTCTTTAACCTTTTCACTGAGTGCCTCTACATTCAAACCGTAAAAAGCTTTTGCAATATCCCTGTCTTTTAATGCTGCAGGTATATCTGAATCGGTGTGTAATAAAACACTGTTCATTATTTCCTGTACTTTTTTCAGGTATTGGGCTTCGTTTATTCGCTTTGTTTCATAATCAGAAATAGCTTCTCTCAATAGCTGCGAAAACTTTTTATAAAAAGCCGGGTCTTCATCCATCTTTTCAGAAATATGTTTCGCTGTCCGGCTTGCTATTTTATCTGCTTTAGCTGCTTCTCCTACAGTTTTTTCAACTTCCTGTTGAAATTTTTCTTTATCAAATATGTTTACCAACTCTGTAATCGTTTCTACTTTTTCTGTTGTGATATGTGTGTCAATCAGTTTTTGAATTTGTCCTTCAAACTGTTTGTAGTCAATTTCATCCGAGTATCTTTCTATAACTGCGAGCCGAAGTTTCAGGAACATTGCCAGGTCTTCTTTATAACGATTGATTGTTTTTTCGTCAACCTCATTATGAAATTGTATAGAAGAAAAAGCCAGCTTTAAAGCTTTTGCATAAGCAGCTAACTTGTCATAAAATATAACACGAATAGCTTCATCCTTTAATAAAATCTGGTAAGCTTCTGCATCTCTTTTGTTTTTAACTGTTCTGAAAATATCCCATAACTCGGAATGCTTTTGTGGAAGCTTTTTAATTTCTTCTGTTATGTTAACTAATGTGCCTTCTAAATCGTCGGCATCAAATTCTTCAAAAGAGGAATACAGTTGTAAAGCATCATCTAAGTTTTCAATCACTCCATAATAGTCTATGATGTATCCAAATTCTTTATCAGCATAGATACGGTTTACCCTTGCAATTGCCTGCAATAATTTATGCCCCTGCAAATTTCTTGTGAGATATAATACAGTGTTTTTTGGTTCGTCAAAACCTGTGAGCAATTTGTCCACCACAATAATTATTTCAGGATCTCTTTGATTTTTAAAACGACTGATAAGATTCTTTTCGTAAGTTTTGGAATTACCATGTTCATCCATCATCTTTTTCCAAAAGCGGTTTTCTTTCTCATTTGATTTTGCAAATACACTGTCTTCACCTTCACGTTCATCCAAAGAAGAAATTAAAACTTCACTTGTAACAATTCCTATTTCATCTAAAAATGCCTTGTAGCGTATTGCATTTAATTTTTTATCACAAACTAATTGCGCTTTAAATACTGTGCCTTGCCAGTTATCACGAAAGTGTAAACTGATGTCCCATGCAATGGCATAAATTTTTTGCTCCGCACTGTTGAGTTGGTCTGCTCTTGAAAATTTCTTTTTTAAATCCACCTTTTGATATTCGGTCAATGGTTCTGAAATCATTCCAAAAAAAGTATCAATAGGATTTTCATTTACCGTTTGTTTGGCAACCCTTCCTTCATAAAGCAACGGAACAACGGCTTTATCTTTTACTGCCTGGTCAACTGTGTAGGAATCAATAATGCCTCCGAATTTCCCTGCGGTGTTTTTGTCTTTATGGAAAAGTGGTGTTCCGGTCATAGCTATGAAACATGCATTAGGTAATGTTTTCTGCATATCAATATTAAATGTTCCGTGTTGTGTGCGGTGGCCTTCATCTACCAAAACAAAAATATCATGGCTTAATAATGGCTTGCTTATTTTTTTTATGGCTGCGACAAACTTGTTGATGATAGTAGTAACTACTGCATCACTTTTACTTTCCAGGAGCTCAACCAATCGCTGTCCTGTTGTGGCATTTTCAACAAACATTCCACACTTGCGGAATGTGCCCGTTATCTGATTATCCAAATCTGTTCTGTCTGTTACTAAAACTATTTTTGGGTTGCGGATTGATTTTTCTAATGCAATTGCCTGCGCCAACATTACCATTGTTAATGATTTTCCACTCCCTTGCGTATGCCATATCACGCCGCCCTTTCTTCTTCCATTTTCAATTTGCGTAATTCGTTGCATGGATTTCTTAATTGCAAAAAATTGTTGGTACCGGGCAATCTTTTTTTCGCCGTTATCAAATAATATGAAATTGAAAATGATATCAAGCAAGCGTTCCGGCCTGCACAATCCATATAAATATTCATCCTGAACAGTTGGCAAAATATTTTCTGATTCTAATGCATTAAAATAATACCGTACATATCTGAAACGGTCTTCGAATAGCTTGTTTTTTTGTTCGGTGCTGAGTGGTTTATTCTTAAGTTGCTTTATTGCATTTCTGTATTGATCTTCTTCACCATCAGCAGTAAATTTTTCCTCCCACTTTGCCCAGAACTTTTCAGGTGTACCATTGGTTGCATATAGTGAATGATTGCAACTCAGAGAAAGAAGCACCTGGCTATATACATATAATGAACGTATACCATCTTCCTGCTGACTGCGAAGCTGCTGGCTGATAGCCTGTGCCAACGGCTCTTTCATGTCAGGACGTTTGCACTCAATTATGCTTAAGGGAATTCCGTTTACAAACAAAACCAAATCGGGACGGTAATGTTCTTTACTCGTGCTTCGCATTACACTATATTCTTCGGTTACATGAAATACATTGTTCTCTGCATTTTTCCAGTCAATGTATTGAAGTGTAAAACTTTTTTTATCGCCATCAATATTTTGTTCCAACGACTTGCCCAATGTAATAAGATTGTAAGCTGTTTCACATGCTGATATATAGCCTTCATTCATAGGCAAATCTTTCAGGGCCCGAATACCGTTTTCAATATTTGCATCGCTTATATAAGTTGTTTTAGTAGAACTGATCCTTTTTTCTGAATTGATTTCTTTTAATTGTTTACGCAACACATCTTCCAGAATCACATAGGTAGTTTTATTGCTCCTTAGTTGCAACGCTTCCTCAGGTGAAAGATATTTGTAACCTAATTTTTGCAATAATTGCAATGCAGGAATTTGCGAGATGTGATCTTCTTTGAATGATGGTGTGTCCATTTTATTTGTTTTTGTTGGGCAATCCTTGCGGTTGCGCTTTTGGGCAGGGGTGAACCCTGCTCCTACATTATTCGATGTAAAATTTATCACCCTTCCAATTTTTTGGATTGTTTATAATGTATTCTGCAATCCGTTGATAGGATTGTTCATCACGAATGATATGTTCGTGATAATTGCGTTGCCATAATTTACCCATCATTTCATTGGGATGATTTAATTTGAATTGTTCTAAACATTCATTTGCCACCAATGATTTGTATGCACCAACGATATCGCCGACGGTTTTTGTAGGGGCAGGGCTTGCCCCTGTCCTTGTTTCACCGGTCGCATTATTGTCATTGGGGGTAACCGTATCATTTGGAACACCTGCATCATTAGGGACAACCGCAAGGGTTGCCCCTACGGATTCATTCAATAAAATAATTCCGTGCATGTGGTTAGGCATTATTTGAAAAACATCCATTTCAAAATTTGTAAATCGCTCGGGTAATTTTTTCCATTGTTCATTGGCAACAGTTCCATATTCATTCAATTCCATTTGGGCATCCACAAGGGAAACCCCAACGATTTTCCCAAACAAACATTCTCTGTTATGAACACAAATAGTTATGAAATACAACCCTGCCTGCGAATAATCATAGCCTTTAAGGCGTATAGATTTACGATGATGAATTTGAGGATTGTATGGCATCATATTTTATTAACTTCAGGTTTACCAATTACTGTGGATAACCTTCTTAGTCTTGATATACAACTTTAGTTTCGGTTCTGTTTAATACGTCATCTTCTTCATGGAGGCTCAACCCTTTTTTTCTTGTCTTTAATTGCAGCATAACTTCCCGGTAAGGCCAATATATTTGATCTATGAAATTTGAAAATGTTCGTCCGTTTTTATACGCAAATCTTATTCGCTCCTCGTTTTTAAATTTAAATTCATCGCCGGTTACTTTCTTTACTAATTTAACCGCGACATCGAGATCACCTAATGTTTCCTGGTCAGAAAGATAACTTCCAAAAACTTTTAGATTTTCCACTTTGTAAACAAAATCAGGATTATTATTTACCGTTTCCACTCTTTCTATCAGTTCCGCTAATAACAAATCTGCCTTAGCCCGGGAAATGAGTGGATTAGCCCGGGTTACTGCCAATCTTCGCCCCATCTCTGTTTCTGAAACTTCATAATAATAACTGTCTCTCCATTTTTTCTTTTTGAACGTTAAATATTTTTCCTGGATCAATTTTTCAAATACCAGTTTTGCAGTACTGGCGGGGCAAACTAAAATTGTTGCTATTTCTTTAATAATTGCTGCTTTTTTAATTCCAGACAATCTTCCAGTCATGGCGTGCCGAATCACCTCTCTTATTTTAAGAATCGGTTGATTAAAAAGTAGTTGTTTTGTATTAATTCTCATATTGTCAATGTTATATTTTTAATCTCTTTTTCCCCGTCAACAATACCTGCATCAATCCTTTTTTCTGCTCTTTCAATTTTTCCATTTTGGTTCTTAGTAATTGAATTTCTCTATCGGTACTTTGCAGCATCTGGGCTATGGCATTCTGTTCTTCAATGGATGGATAGGGAATTTTTACAAAACAAAAATCTTCATAACTAACTTGCTTGCCATCGCGAATTCCTATTACGGCAACTGCAAGGTGTCCAATGAAATCATAAGATTTGAAATATGATTTGTAAAATTCATCGTTGACTTTTTTGATTGGCTTTAAAACTGTGTAAGCTGGACTTACAATTCCTCTGTAATAAGAGTATTCCAAACCGCCTTGAAAAGAACGCAAGCTGATTACGAAATCTCCAATCTCAACTAACTTAAAAGAAGTTGTTTCACCTGCTGGCATTGTAACTCTGGCTTCCAACATGCTTCTCGGAATTATTCCTTTGTTCTGCGTTGCTGAAAGTAATTTCTCATTATCAAAACCTTTTACTGAAACGTTTTTGAAAATTTCTCCTGCACTAATTCTTTCCCACTTCTCATTATCAAGTCCATTCAACCTTTTCTTCCCGGTGAGTAAATTTTGCATCAGCCATTTTTTGCGTTGTTCTTTTTGCGCAATAAGTGCTTGTGTTTTTGTAATGGCATCATCCCAGGTGGAAAGCAGTTGGGCAATGACTTTTTGTTCGGGGAGAGGAGGAAGAGGAAGTTTTATTTGCTTTATAATAGTTCCACTTAAGTTTTCTTGACTTCCTGAATTGCTTAAATTTCTAATCTCATCATATCTATTAGATAAGTTGAAGAACAAGAAATTTTTATTCAATTCTTCTTTGGGAATAATCCCAGCACAAGCTTGATTTGTTGTTGCATCAATTCCTAATATTGCAACTTTTCCTCTTGTCTTACCTTGCCCATATAATGCAATTAATAAAGTTCCCTTTACAAAATATTTTGCAGAAGAATTTTTCAGTCCATCTTCTGTAATAAATTCATCCGCAGTTTTTATTTCGCCAAAATCAATTTGAGATGTTGTTATCCAAGGGATACTTCCATTCCAATAATTTTTATTTTTTCTATCAGGAGTTCCCCCAGAAGTAATTTCTGAAATTTCTCCCAACTTCCTCACCTCCCAATCACTTGGAATATCAGCATTGTAAAAAGGTTTGGTATTTATCTTTTCAGTCATTGATTGTAACATTTCTATATTTCAATAATGGCATTTGTTTTAAATGCCGCATGTTCGTCTTGTTGCACATAGCCCAATTGGTTGGTGAGCATGGTAGTGTTGCGTATTTTAAATTCAGGTGTATTGAAGTGATGATGCCCGTAAATCCAATAGGGAACATTACTGCTGTAAATGAAATCATAGAGTTCTACTGCAAATGCTTCGTTGATGTTATTGTCTTTATATTGTACCGGATAATTCATTAAGGTGGGCACATGGTGCGTCATCACAATTGTTTTTTCTGCGTCACATTCTGCAACAGCCTTTTTCAAAAACGCTAAATCCCTTTGATGCAGTTGGTTAAAATGAGCCGGAGTGAATTTGCTGCCGTTCATTTTTATCAAATGAAAATCATTTACATTTTGCTGTACTGCAAATTCATTTTGTGCACTTATGTTACTCCATAATGTGCTGCAAATAATGTTTACGTTTTTGTAAGAAATTGTTTGGTTGTTAAGCAGAAAAATATTCTCCCGAAATTTTTCTAATAATGGAGAAGCAACTGTTCCTAAATCAAAATGATAATATTCATGGTTACCGGGTATCCAATAAACAACTTCAAAATTATCTGCAGCAAAATCAATAAACTCACAGGGTTGTTTGTGCAATGCAAAGGGAAGAATGTCACCAGCCAGCAACAATATTTCTCCGATGGGTTCAATAGGATACTGCTTCAGAAAATTTTTGTTTTCCTTAAACTCTAAATGCAAATCGGAACAGTATTGAATTTTCATTTGATTTTTTTCTTTTTCGCTTCTAATTTCTTTATTGCTTTATCCAAATCATCTTCGGCCTGGTCTAATTGCTTTTTACTTTTTACATCTTTATCAAAATCGCTTTCAAAAAGTACATCCTGCTTCACAATAAATTTTTCAAATTCTTTTTCAGCCAATGCAATTGCTACTTCATGCGTTACTTTTCCGGCATCTTTCAATATTGCTTCTTCATTAAATTTTAGAAACGCATCTAGTTTATTAACCCAATCTTTCATATACATCACTACTCCTTTGCTTGCCTGGTTCTCGGCATAATCCAAATACATGGTTACTATCCGGTTCAAACCATTGAGTTCTTTTTCATCCAAATAATTTTTGGCAATGCCTATATCTGTTTTTCTGATTTTACCTTTTGGTGCGTTTTTCCAGGTAGTAAGTCCCATGTTTTGTTTTGTGCTGTCAGCCCTTGAGTAAATTACTTCTGCTGCTGTTTGTCCGGTCATTGCCCAGTGGAGTTTGTTTTGCACCGTGGCAAAAAAGGTCTTAGTAATATCTGTATCCTTGCTGTAATCAGCACTGCATTGGGAATAGATGTCAGTAATTTTCTGATAAAATCTTCTTTCGCTGCTGCGTATATCTCTTATACGGGCAAGTTGTTCTTCAAAATAATCCTTACCAAAAATGTTGTTTGGATTTTTCAGACGTTCATCATCCATCGTAAAACCTTTGATGATGTATTCCTTCAAACGTTCGGTTGCCCAAATTCTAAATTGAGTAGCTTGTGTGCTGTTAACCCTGTAACCTACCGAGATGATTGCATCAAGATTATAAAACTGTGTAGGATAAATTTTTCTGTCAGCGGCAGTATGTTCCAAAATGGAACTAACTGCCGCTTCCTGTAATTCACCAGTTTCAAAAATGTTTTTAAGATGCTTTGTAATTGCCGGACGTTGAACACCAAACAGGTCTGCAATCTTTTGTTGAGTAAGCCAGATATTTTCATTATGCAAATAGATTTCAACCTTTACATTTCCGTTTGGAGTCGTGTTTA
>DASYOM010000074.1:0-19902 GCA_036007765.1 Chitinophagaceae bacterium
TTTTATTTCATCTTCATCTGGTATGGCTGTACTAACCATGCCTATTATTGGAGGACTGGCTGTTATTGTGAATGTGCGGGAAAAGAAATTGTAAATACTTATTTATTTGGAATGGGCATTATGGGGTTTATGACTCCCACCGGCTTGATACTGCCATCTCTTGCACTTTCGAATGTAAGCCTTAAAGCCTGGTGGAAGTTTATTTATCCCTTATTGCTGATACTTTTCCTGCTTTGCTCCATATTTTTAATCATTGGCATTTACTTGTGAGCATAATTTTTCCTGACCTGAATATTTCACAATTTCATATAAATACACGGTTCAGTTTTTGAGATTTAATAATAGCAAACAATAAAGAGCAACATGAAAAATAATAACTTTATCCCCAAATTATTGCTGATTTTATTTATCAGTTTATCCATCTTTTCAAACTGTTCCCCAACAAAAAATACATCAGCTTATAAAAATGATCTATCAGCGTCTGCTATAAAAAATATGGTAGATTCCCGGCATTTTATTTTTGTGGCTGAATCCGTAAATCCTGTCGGAGGCCGTTTTCGTAACCTCACATCACGATATGATGTTATAGTTTCTGCCGATTCACTTATAACTTATCTCCCCTATTTCGGCAGAGCATACACCGCACCGATAAATCCCGATGAAGGGGGAATTAGATTTACTTCAACTAATTTTTCTTATGTAGTTACACATAATAAAAGCGATAAATGGGATATAGTTATAAAACCAAAAGACGGGCAAGGCGTACAACAATTAAATTTTGCAATTTTTGAAAATGGCTCTGCCAGCCTGAATGTTACCAGCAATTCGCGGACTCCTATTTCTTTTAATGGGCATTTACAAAATAATATTAAATAAAAAGGAAAGTAATCTTTCAACAAATATTATTTTTTCTTTGCTAAAATTATTCACACTAAATGTCACAGGAAACAGGAAAGTATTTAATCATAGGGGGTATTATCTTATTGATTGCAGGGATAATTGTCTATTTTTTTCACGACCAATTTAAATGGTTTGGAAATCTTCCCGGTGATGTAAAAATTAACTCGAATAATTCCCGATTTTATTTTCCGATTGTCACCATGATCATTATAAGTATTGCAATTACAATTATTGTAAATATAATCCGGCGCTTGTTTTAAAATTTCTCTTCTAAAATGATTATTGATTACTTGCATTCTTTGAGACGTCGCAAATCACAAAGCACACATGGCAGGTTGTACATTCTTTTGCATTAGTACCTTTGCCCTCATGACCTACTTTGTAGACAAAAATTCAATTGTAAGAAGAATATGGGGCAAAAGTGATACAGTGCTTTTTATTTTTGCCGGTGCCGCTGCAGAATTTGCTTTAAATAAAGCAGTCGATTGGCTATATTTTACAGGCAACCTTCCCACAGATCCATTAGGCAGATTGTTCTCAACTGTAAGCTATGCAAGGAAAATAATTTTCGCAGAAAAAGAAGAAGCTTTAAAAACGATAGATACTATTGCCGCAATTCATAAAGGAGTTGAAAATAAACGTGGCAAATCGATTCCGGATTGGGCTTACCGGGATGTACTATTCATGCTGATCCATTACAGCATTGCGGCCTATGAAGTACTCGAACATAAATTAACTGATACCGAAAAAGAAGAAGTATTCGATGTTTTTTACAGGTTTGGAAAAAGGATGAATCTGCAAGGGCTCCCATTAAATTACATTGAATGGGAAAGAGTAAGAAAATATGATCTTGAGCACGACATGGAAAAAAGTAATTTTTCTATTGATCTCTATAAGCAATATAAAAAGCATCTCGGTGTTTTCCGGTATATGGTTTTAATCGAAGGGCAAATATTGGTAGTGCCACAGAAAGTAAAGGATTTGCTTAGTTTAAGAAATTTCTCTTGTCTTACTCCCATCTTGCCTTTGTATAAACTAAGCCGTAAAATAAAAATAGACAGTGCAATTAAATCTCTAATCCTGCCCGCCCAATATAAAAAAGAAATAAGGGAAATGGATATTACCTAATATTTAAAGCGTCGCGAATTTTGGCATAAGAATTACTATATTCTTTTTATTATTAACCTTTAAATTACAAATTATGGCAAAGTATTCGAAAGGTGCTTCAAAAAAAGTTGAAAAATCAATGCACGAAATGCATGAGGGCAAACTGAAAAGTGGCGGAAGTGGCAAAAAAGTTACTAACCCCAAACAGGCTATAGCAATTGGCCTTTCCGAAGCACGTGAAGAAGGGAAAAAGGTTCCTAAGAAAAGTGCCTCAAAGGGATCTTCTTCTAAAAAATCTACGTCACACAAGCCAGGGCCTAAAAAAAGTTCAACACAAAAGTAAAGAAATTGACAAGCAGTCTTTGTCGTCAACTTCTCAATTTCGTTTTCGGGGTTTGAAAATTACATTCACATTTGTGAGTAATTATTCAAACCCTTCTTAATCTTCTGATGTAATTTTTTCTGAAAGTGATCTTCTTCGTTTACTCCGGTATCCCCATATTTGGCCCTTATGATAAACCGGAACTTCATCGCCTAACAATTTTCCCCATGGTTTTAATTCTTTTACCCGGTCGAAAATTATTTTAAGAACCGCCACAAAAGGTATAGACAGGAACATTCCCGGGACGCCCCAAACTGCTGCTCCGAGCAAAACAATAACTATTGAGACGAGGGCATTGATCTTTACTTTCGATGAAACAATTCGCGGTACCAAAATATTATTATCAATGAACTGGATTACCAGGTAAGCAATAATGATTCCTATTTGTGTTGAAAATCCATCTTTGGTAATAGTCGCAATAAGTAAAGGAATAAGTATGGCGATAAGCCCACCTATATATGGAAGGACATTTAAAATGGCGCCAATAACCCCGATTAGTATTGCATATCGAACACCCAGCAACATAAGTGCTGTGGAATTCATTACTGCTACTATCAATGCTTCTAAAAGCAGGCCAACCATATAGCTTTGAATAGCTCCTTTAGTTTCTTTAAGAACATTTGATATTTGGGTAGAATTGTGCTCTGCAAAAACTTCGTAAAGAAAGTTTAAAATAAGTGTTTTATAAAACAGCATCAGGAAAATATAAATTGGCAACAATACTATTATACTTACTGTACCTAATACAGTACCCAGGGTTTGACCAATTAGTGGTTTAAGACTAGAGCCCGCCTGAGATAATAATTCCTGTTGTTTTTGTAAAGTGAGCGAATAATTTTGCTGTAGCCAGAGTTGAAAACGATGAAACAGTTGCGAAAATTTTTCCTGCAACACCGGCATATTATCAGAAAATTTCACGATCTGAGAAGAAATGAAAACCATTATCCCAGCAACTAATAAAATCGTTACTAATAAAGAAATAATGATTGCAAGAATATTTGGGATTTTTTTTTGCCTTAGCTTGTTTACAAAAGGATTTAAAAGTACTGCGATCATAGCAGCAAAAGCAATAGGTATGAGTATTCCTTTAAGTATGTAAAGCAAATAAACGAACAACATGATACCAAAAAGGGTAACTGTTGACCTAAAGTAAAAAGGGTATTTTTTTTCCATAAAGTAAATTAAGCATTATAGTTACCGAATATATTTTTTTTTATAAAAGTTCCTGGATTTAAATTTATCAAAGAAAAAAGAGTACCAATTCAATATTACACATCATTAAACAAAAAAATTATTATGCGCAAATATTATCTCATTTCCGTACTTGCTATTTTAACTATTACCTCTGCAGCACAAAAAAAAATTGAAAATAAAAATCCTGTTTTTGATTCTTCACTTGCAAAGAAACTTGGCGCCGATGATTATGGCATGAAGAAATATGTTATGGCATTTTTGAGGGAAGGGAAAAATAAAAATCTTGATTCTGTTGAAAGTGCTAATCTGCAAATTTCTCATTTAAAAAATATAATTCGGCTGGCTGATGAAGGAAAATTAATAGTAGCCGGCCCTTTTCTTGATGACCAACCTGTAAGAGGAATTCTTATTTTTAATGTGAGCAGTATTGAAGAAGCAAAAAACTCACTGAGACAGATCCCGCCATTAGAGCAGGTGTATTGGAAATGGACTTAAGGCCGTGGTATGGATCAGCGGCATTGATTGAAGCAATGCGTCTGCACAAAATCATTGAAAAGAAAAGTATAGTTGATTAGAAATTCGTCAGAATTTTACAATTCTTTGAACTAAATAATTGTTTAACTTTTTCCAATCCTCTTATTTTTTGTCCCTGCTGGTATAATAATTTTTTATTGGGGCAAATGGCCCATATTTGTGATCGCTCTCAGAGAATTGATTTTCCGGGTATGGGCCGAAAGGATAATCATAAGGTTTTTTAATTGCTATTGGCCAGTCGCCTGAAAGATCTTTGTAGGGATGGTATTGTGTATTTATAAATGCGGCCACATCCCAGGCTTCTTCATTTGTAAGTTGGGGCGAATCGTGCGAGGCTCCAAAAGGCATATTATTTTTTACAAAGCCTGCCAGCTTGGAAACCCGGTAAATACTGGCGCCGATATTATAACTATGCGGACCCCACAATGGCGGGTATATTTTTCCCAAACTATCGCGAAGGGATGGCCCTTCTCCATTTTTTTCGTGACATACCTGGCATTTATTTACAAACACGATCCTCCCTGCTAAAGTATCAGCGGCTCTATTCAAAAAAGGGAGTTCTTCTAAACCTGCCCCCGCTGGTTTTTCATTTTTTGACAAATTGCTTCCTACCCAATTAAGATAAGCTACAAATGCTTTCATTTCCCTGCCATTGCTATCAATAATTTTCCCGTTCATGCTGCGCTCAAAACAATCCTCCACTTTCTTTTCAATTGATTCCATTGAGCCGCTGCGATCCTTGAAGCGCGGATACCCATTTGCGACTTTATAAAAGTTATTTCCAAAAAGTTTTGTTCCGGCTTCAAGATGACAATTCTGGCAATTCAATCCATTGCTCAATTTTTGAAGTGTGCCACCAGGGCCAAAATAATATGATGTATTTGTTATAAGGGATCGGCCATATTTTATCAGATCTCCATTAGGCGTGGAAGGAATTTTATTTGTATCCGGAGCAATCCACCCAGAGCTTTTTGCAGTTGCAGAAGTTATTTCGTTGTACGATTTTTTTTTGCCAGCCTTGTGCTCAACAAAAACGGCCAACGCTATTATAATTATAACCAGCGTCAGAACTATAAATATTCGCTTCATTGTTTATTTATGCTTTTAGGAATGCACAAAAATGCACCACATCATTTAAAAATGAAGTTCCATTTTGCTGCAGCCAAATATTTTTGGATGTTATCCCGCGAAACAATAGGCACATCCATGCTCCTGTGCTCTGCCTACTGCCCATACGCCAGACGGCACAACCTGGATACCTGGTAAAATGCCTGCGATCCAATCTTTTTTCACTTCAGCACCATCCTTATTCATGCCTTGCGCAACGGCTGCGCTAAAGACGGTAAGAGCCATATCACACACACAAAACATTACACCGCTGTCCTGTAATTCATTTATACCTATGGCCACTTGTCCAATACCCGGTATTTTAAAATCTCCGGGTTTTGGTTGCCAGAACATATTATGTGTGGCAGGAGCTTTGGTTGCTTCATCGTTAACTTTAAAAAGCTCACCAAATTTGTATTTCTCCCAAAGGCGATTTTCCATAGCATAGGCAATTCCATTATGCCTTAAAACAACCACCACGTTGGATTCTTTTTCTGGAGTGCCAGTTTTTGCGTTTGTTAACAAGAATACTCTCGACCAGGCAAATGGCATCATTCCCTTCGCTTCGGGAACATCATACACTATTTTATGTTTACCATTTAGTTTATTAAACCAGGCATCAGGATCGTCATTATCCATAGTGCGAGGTAATGGAGAAGCGGATAATGGAATCGGGGAAGCAAGCATGCTTAGGCTCACTGCAGCAGCCCCGGTTGCAACCTGTCTTAAAAAATCACGGCGTTCAGTTACCGTCTGGGAAATGTTCTTTTTCATGTGAAGGAAATTTAAGTTAATAATAAAATGAATACACGTACCAATAATAAATTATATTTTATCTAATACTTCAAGGCGTTTACATTAGGGTTATTACTTCACATAAGATTTCTGGATATATCAATAAGTGCGAGACATAGATTTATACTAAACTTAAAACAAAATTAAAGAAAAAACGAAGCCTGCAAAAGGGCTTCGTTGTAAATTCTTTGTTTAGAATATACTATTTAGAATCAGCGCTCTTCTTTTCATCAGCCATTTTTTGCAGCGCTGTTATCGAGCTATTATTAAATGGATATTTTTCCAATGCTATGTTATAATATTTTTTTGAGTTTTCCTTATCCCCTGTATTCAAATAGTATTCACCCATTGAATCATATGGGTTTGTTCCATCAGGATAAAGAGCTATATACTTATCAAGGTTCTTTTTTGCCATATCGTTATCTTTTTTGTTCAGGATATAGTAATAAGCTATCGTATTGTACATTGCAGGTTCGTCAGGAAATGTTTTTATATAATCTTCTGCAGCAGCAAAACGCTCCTCCGGTGTAGCCCGCGTTTGTACGTAAAAATCTCCTATCATTCTTCCTTCAGGAAACATAGTGTGAAGTTTCGTCCAGGTTTCTCCCCGCATTTCTGCAGTAGTATTTTTATCAGCAAGAGAAGCAAACAGTTTTTCTCCTTCCGTTTTGCCAGCAGCGCTTTTCATAGCCCTTTCAGCATAGGCTTCTCTCGAAGCGCCCCTGCTTAAGTTGGCCATTAAGACGAGTGCCGGTGTCAAATTGGGATCAAGTTTCAATGCGGCATCAACATCGGAATAGGCCTGTTCGAATTCGGCATTCATCATATGATGGGCGCCGCTTTTCGCCAGTTCCCTGGCTTCTTTTGATTTAGTTGTCCAGGTCATTTCCTTTTTCTGGGCTATACCCTGGGGTGTAAATAAAACAAGCATAGTCATGCTCATAAAGCCGGCAATAATTTTTCTCATGTGAATTTGTTTTAATGATGAATAATAAAAGTAATGGGTGGTGAGAGAGTTAGCGGAGATTGTTGAAACAGAAGTATTCCAAGATAGCTAATATTCTTTCAATAAAAATGAAATTTTGAAAGGCCGATATTTATTGGGTGGTAAAATATAAAATATCATGTTTCTCTGTAAAAAAAATCAAACCGCTATTGCAACCCTTTTTAAATGTACACGTATGTTAATGTATAGAAATTAAAAACCAAGCTTAACTGTTTAGGGAGAGGAGAAATAAGATTAATTTTAATTGGCTATTTTCTGGAATAAATTTATAAAACCTGGATGGCGTTTTGGAGAAAACCCTTACAATAATAAATGGTTGCAGACAAAGAACCCATAAATATCAAAAGATACTTTATGAGAGATACCGTGCCTTTGCTTTAAAAACGGTATTCCGGTACATATATAACTATGAAGAGGCATTGGAAGTATCCAATGATGGATTCGTAAAATTCTTTTTAGGTATTGAGAAGTTCAGATGTGAAAATGAAGCAGATATTGAAAAATTGCTCGGTGGCTGGATAAAAAGGATTATGATCAACACGTCAATTGATCTCCTGCGTAAAAAAATGCTATTACCGGAAATTGGGGGCATTCCAGATTATGTATGGGATATTAAAGATAAGAGCGCATCGGCCGATCAGATGGCAATTTATAAAGATCTTATTCAATTGGTAAAAAAATTGCCACCGGCATACAGAATTGTTTTCAATATGCATGTAATAGACGGTTACACTCATATTGAAATCGCTGAAACTTTGGGAATACCTGTCGGTACTTCAAAGTCAAATTTGTTAAGGGCAAAAGCACTAATGAAAAAATATTTAAACCAAAAGGAAGAGCTTTCAGAATGCAGCATTTAGAAAACGATATGGATGATCTGTTTCAAAGAGCAGCGGAGAATTATCCTTTGCAGGAAGGTAAAAGTGATTGGGAAAATATTGCCAAAAGAATTTCAGATAATACCAATTCTCCGGAAGTAATTGCACCTCTGCAAAATAACAAGAATAAAAAATTCATTGTGCTTACTTTGTTATTATTTACGCTGGTAGCAGGTTGGCTAATATTTCAGAATACGAGGACTGGCACAAATAATAATTCAAATAAAACCGAATTAGTAAAAAAATCTGAAGCCAATCCGAATTCTGAAGTAGATAATGACAACCCGGTAATTTCCAGTGAGGAGCACGGGTCAAATATTAATGATAAGAATAACATAGATGACAAAAATAAAAGTGCAATAAGGCCTTCCTATAAATCTTCGTCTCACATTAATTCATCGGTTAGCAACGGTTCTTTCTTTTTTGATAACAGTAACACAACTCAAACCAGGAAAGGAGTTGTTAACGAAGATGCAATTGAAGAAAACAGCTATTCAAATAACTATTTTTATTTACCTCCAACAGGGATTGAAGAAAGCACTGGAATTTCAGAATTTAATAAAAGTTCTTTTGAGAATTTGATATCCGCCACTCTTAATGAGAATCCTGACCTATCCGGGAAAAATAAAAAGCAGGCACTAAATATTAAACAGAAAAACAAAGGCATATATATTGGAGTTGTTGCAGGCCCGGACTTTAGTAAAGTACAATCCGGCTCGTTTGCTAATACAGGTTTTGATGCCGGTGTTCTTTTAGGGTTTAACATTAACCGGAAATTTTCTTTTGAAACAGGGATTATGTGGACTAAGAAAATTTATGAAAGTGAAGGAAAGAATTTTAGTATGGATAAAGTTCGTTCTACCATGCCTGTAGGAATGGAAATAGATAACCTTACAAGCCGTAGCTCCTTCATAGAGATACCTGTAAAGGGCAAATATAATTTTGCCATCAAAAATAAATCTGATCTTTTTGTGTCTGGCGGTGTATCTGCATATATTATGACAAAAGAAAAAAATGCATATAATGTTAGTCTTAATGGCAACCGGGAAAAACTTTTAGGCGTTTATGAAAAAGATAATTATTGTATGCCAGCGGTTGCTAACGTTAGTATCGGGTATGAACATAGTGTTTCCAAAAGCCTGGATATAAGAATTGAACCTTTCCTGAAAATCCCGTTACAAGGCATGGGAGTTGGTAGTTTGCCTGTTACCAGTGCAGGTCTTCAACTTGGTATCATTAGCCGGTTGAGACAATAAATTTTATTTACAGGAATACCCGGTGATTACCGGTGGAAAAAATTCTTGATAAGGATAATGGCGGATGCATGCGATTAAGTGAACAGCACAATCATTTGCTTTCAGATAAATATTTATGGAATCAATTTTTAAACCTTAAAAAAATAAAAAATGAAAAAGATCAGTTTTTTAAAAACATCAATGGTGGTTGCCATTGCACTTACCATGGGTGCGTGTAGTAAAAATGGTGATAAGAACATTACACAACAAGATCATCCGAAAGTAGTGACAACAGAAATGATGTCAGAAAATGGCGCCAATCCTGATGAGGCTTCTATAAAAGAAAATTCCGATATAGCATCTTCAGAATTGAATAGCCCAGTATCAGAAGGAAGCAGCAGTGGCCATTACCTGTACACAGAAAGCAACGCTTCCGAAGGGAACAGTATTCTTACTTATAAAATTAAAAATAATGGATCACTTTATTTTAATGGAGCAACTGCATCTGGTGGTTCAGGAACCGGGAAAGGATTAGGCTCACAGGGAGCATTAGTCCTGGATAAAAACCATGACTGGCTTTTTGCAGTAAATGCAGGAAGCAATTCAGTTTCTTCATTTAAAGTCAACTGGGATGGAAGTCTCACCCTTTCTCATACAGAAAGCACATACGGCACCACACCAGTAAGTGTAAGTGTTCATGGTAATCGTTTATATGTCTTAAACAGGGGCAGCGATAATATTCATGGCTTCTGGATTGGTGCAGATGGTAAACTATCCCATATTCAAGGATCAACTCAACCCCTGAGCTCAACCGCGGTAGACGCTCCTCAAATTTTATTTTCGCCAGAAGGAGATTGGATAATTGTTACAGAAAAAGCAACCAATGTTATTGGAACTTTCAAAGTTAAAAATGATGGTTCAGTCAACAGTGGAATCTTCACTGCTTCAGTAGGGCCAACACCATTTGGGTTTGATTTCTCAAGAGGCCGCTTTATGATTGTTTCCAATGCCGCCGGAGGGGCTGTTGGCGCAGGTTCTGCTACATCTTATGTTATAGGTAATAATGGTGTGCCTGATGATGTTAACGGTGCAATAGCTGATAACCAGGCAGCGCCTTGTTGGTTTGCCGTTACAAAATATGGCAGGTTTGCCTATACAACTAATACAGCAGCCAATTCAATTTCTTCTTATTATATTGCTCCGTGGGGTGGGCTATACTTAGTACAAAGCATTGCAACCACAACTGATAATGGGCCTGTAGATGTTGTAGTTGCTGCGAATAACTATTTTGTTTACGAGCTTAACGGAAAAGCGAGTACTATTGGTGGATACCATAGAAAGTTTTTGGGCGAGCTTGAATTAATGGGAAATCAAGCCGGAGTTCCGGCAGCTGCTACAGGGCTAGCTACTTATTAAATTTTTTAGCAGAAATATTATTATGATAAAAATGGAGATCAGCAACGATCTCCATTTTTAATTATTTTAATTGAAAAATGATCACTCCTCTTCTACCTTTCCACCACAAATAAATCTTTTTGCATAATAGCTATCACCAAGACTGCTGATGGTAACTCCCTGGCTTGTGGATGAATGAACAAAATAATTATTTTCAAGATAAAGGCCTACGTGTGAAACGCCACCATGAGTATTAAAGAATACAAGATCCCCTTCTTTTAATTCATCCTTATGAATATGCTGAGTTGTTTTATACTGCTCACGAGCGGTTCGTGGAACAGCAAAACCATATACAGCCATTAGAAGGCTTCCTGTAAAAGCGCTGCAATCAATACCGCGCTTTGTTGAGCCACCCATACAATAGCGGGTGCCTATCCAATTTTCAATAAATCCTAACAGGGAAATATTTTTTAAGGCTTCCACATCTACATCTAAAAGCATTGCATATTTAAATTGAAGGCCCGAAATGTTTTCGATAAAAGATGCTGAATTATTTTCAACTGCTTTATTTGTTGCTATTGCCACGGGCCCGGCAGTTGATTTTATCCTTTTTGTTCCGCCGCTTTCGGTGCTTTGTAAAATGCCATCCGGTGTAAATGATATACCATCAATAAAGTTTGGGGAAGCTTTCTCAATTTCAGATGTAATCCTGATGTTGTTTATACTACTCTGAGCATTTGCATATTGCACAGTGCCTGCACATAACAGCAGGATTGAAAACGCTGTGAGTTTTTTCATATTTACTTGGGTTATTATTCGTTTATAAGAACACTAAATAACTACACCTTTAGTTTTCTAAATACGATCCAATAAAAGTTGCTACGTAGATTTAGTACAAACGATAATTTTAAAAAGTTATTTTCTCAAGCGGAACGAAGGTAGGGTTCAGCGTGTAGAAATACAAACAATGTAGCGTGTAAAACTTACAACGTTAAACGCTTCTCTCATTTATTTAACATTGTTTAGGCAAGTTCAAGGTTCACAAAGGTACATCCCACATCGGACTTTCGTAAATAACTTACTACATCTCACATCGCATTTCGTATAAAACTATTAACTTATTGTGGAAAACCGGTAAAACTCTCCTCCCCTCTTTTTACGATATTTACAAAACAGATTTTATCCCGCTAATGAAGTTTTCTCACCTGCACGTACACACGCAATTTTCACTGCTCGATGGAGCTGCATCTATCAAAGCTCTATACAACAAAGCCATTGTAGATGGTATGCCTGCTCTTGCTATTTCTGATCATGGAAATATGTTTGGGGTCTTTGAATTTGTAAAGCACGCACACACATTGAAGAATGAAGATGGGTCGCTTAAAGTAAAGCCAATTGTTGGCTGCGAATTTTATATTACAGAAAATAGGTTTCAAAAGCAGTTTACAAAAGAGCAAAAAGATCCCCGGCATCACCAGATATTACTTGCAAAAGATACGACAGGTTATAAAAACCTTGTTAAACTTACTTCGCTTGGATATATTGAGGGGATGTATTCTAAATATCCACGCATTGATAAAGAATTAATTCATAAACATCATGAAGGATTAATCGCAACTACGTGCTGCCTTGGTGCACTTATACCACAACTTATTTTAAAAAAAGGTGAAGCCGAGGCTGAGAATGAATTTAAATGGTGGCTCAATATTTTTCAAAAAGATTATTATGTAGAATTGCAAAGGCATGGTATTCCTGACCAGGAAAAAGTGAATAAAGTATTATTGAAGTTTGCAAAAAAATATAATGTAAATGTTATTGCAAGTAATGATTCGCACTATGTAGATGAAAAAGATTTTAATGCGCATGATATTTTACTTTGCATTAATACCGGCGAAAAACAAGCAACGCCCGCATCAAGAGAATTTACTGATGATGATATATCGGTTAAGAACAAACGCTTTGCATTTCCCAATAACCAGTTTTACCTGAAGAACACTTCAGAAATGCAAACAGCTTTTGATGATCTTTCACATGCACTCGATAACACGAATGAGATAATTGATAAAATTGAAGTGCTCGATCTCAAGAGAGATATTCTCTTACCTCATTTTACGGTTCCGAAAGAATTTGAAAGCCAGGAAGCATACCTGGAGCACTTAACATGGACAGGTGCTAAAGAAAGGTACAAAGAAATAACTCCCGGAATAGAAGAACGTATCAACTTTGAATTGTTTACTATTAAAACAATGGGATTTGCAGGCTACTTTTTAATTGTAAGTGATTTTATAATTGAAGGGAAAAGAATGGGTGTGTTTGTAGGGCCTGGAAGAGGTTCGGCAGCTGGCTCTGTAGTTGCATATTGCATCGGCATTACTAATATTGATCCCATAAAATATAATTTACTTTTTGAACGATTCTTAAATCCTGATCGTAAATCAATGCCTGATATTGATACTGACTTTGACGATGAAGGCAGGCAAAAAGTTTTAAATTATGTAGTAGAAAAATATGGCAGGAACCAGGTTGCGCAAATTATTACATATGGCACCATGGCTGCCAAAATGAGTATTAAAGATGTTGCCCGCGTTATGGATTTGCCACTTGCAGAAAGCAATGCATTGGCTAAATTAATTCCTGATCGTCCGGGAACTTCTTTGCGAAAAGTTTTGAAGTCTCCTCTTACAGGTTTAAAATCATTAACTGAAGATGGTGTAGGCGGAGATGACATTGACAACATAAAAAAGTTGCGTGATATATATAACGGGGATGATATCCGCAGTAAAGTTTTGCACGAGGCAGAAATACTGGAAGGCTCTGTAAGAAATACAGGTATCCATGCTTCTGCAATTATTATAGCTCCTCAGGATCTTATGGAATTAATACCGGTGGCTTCATCCAAAGATTCTGACCTGTGGCTTACGCAGATTGATGGCAATAATATTGAAAGTGCCGGTGTATTGAAAATGGACTTCCTGGGATTAAGGACACTCAGCATATTAAAAACTGCCTTGCACTTAATAAAACAAAATCATGAAGTGGAGATTGATCTTGATGCTTTACCTCTCGATGATGAGGAAACTTACAAGCTTTACCAGCGTGCAGATACCAATGGTACATTTCAATTCGAAAGCGGAGGCATGCAAAAATATTTAAGAGACCTTAAGCCCGATAAGTTTGATGACCTTATTGCAATGAATGCTCTCTTTCGGCCGGGGCCGATGGCTTACATTCCAAACTACATTGAGCGTAAGCACGGCCGTGAACAGATTATTTATGATCTCCCCGAAATGGAAGAATTTTTAAAGGATACATATGGTATTACAGTTTACCAGGAGCAGGTGATGTTACTATCACAGAAAATTGCAGGCTTTAGCAAAGGCGATGCAGATTATCTGCGTAAAGCAATGGGTAAAAAAGACAGGAACCAGCTTGATAAAATGAAGGCGCAATTTATTTCCGGTGGCAATGCCAAAGGTTTTAAAGCGTCAATATTAGAAAAGATCTGGATTGATTGGGAGAAGTTTGCGCAATACGCTTTTAATAAATCGCATTCTACCTGCTATGCTTTGGTTGCCTATCAAACTGCATATTTGAAAGCGCATTACCCAAGTGAATATATGGCTGCTGTGCTCAACCATTCAGGCACCATTGAGAAGATCACCTTCTTTATGGAAGAGTGTAAAAGCAGGGGGATAAAAGTTCTGGGGCCAGATGTAAATGAATCTCAAAAAGGATTTGCTGTAAATAAGAAAGGCGAAATACGTTTCGGGTTTAGCGGAATGAAAGGCGTAGGCGATGCGGCGCTTGAAGCTATTATTGAAGAAAGGCAAAAACGTGGGATATACCATTCAATCTTCGATCTTATTAAAAGAGTAAACCAAAGAACTGTAAATAAAAAATCACTTGAAAGCCTTGCATATGCTGGCGCCTTTGATTGTTTTAAAGAATCGCATAGGGCACAATATTTTTTTACTGCACCAGGCGAACAGGTAACCGGGCTCGAAAAAATAATCAGGTTTGGCAATCAATACCAGGCCCAGCTTACGAGCAGCACCAACACACTTTTTGGAGATCTTAAAATGGCAGAAGTAATTCCACCGGCAATGGCAGTATGTGAGCCATGGCCCCTTATAAAGCTATTGGATTATGAAAAAGATGTTACCGGTATGTTCATGAGCGGGCATCCGTTAGATAATTATTCTTTCCAGATAAAGCATTATGGCCTTACAACAATCGCAGAATTCAATGAATTTAAAGAAGCTGTAAATATTCATCCAAATCCTGGCCGCACTTTTCGGATAGGCGGCCTTGTTGCTGAGGCTCAACATCGCATTTCAAAGAATGGAAATAAGTATGGTGTATTTTTTATAGAAGACTACACTTCGAAAATGGAACTCACTCTCTGGAGCGATGATTATATAAAGTTGAGCAATTACCTTGAGCCGGGAATGGTAGTATTTTTAACAGGCAGCTTCCGGCAGCGTTACAATAAATCAGAGTTTGAATTTAAAGTTGTCAATATCACCCTACTGGAATCTTTGATGAAATTATGCACTAAGAAATTGCAAATAGAAGCGCATCCAAAATATATAACTCCGGAATTTATTGAATTCATTGAAGCTAATGTGCAGCAATTTCCGGGGAAATCCTGTTTAAAGTTTTGTATAAATGAACCCGGTTCTAAAATGAAATTCGGAATGTATTCTATTGATAAAGGTTTTGAGATGAATGACGAAATGGCGAAGTTCCTGGAACAAAAGCCAGAACTGGATATTATTGTGGAATTAACATAGTGTGGATATGCCAAATCATCATAGTAACAATATTGGATGTAATTTTGCTATTTACACGGTAAAAAATAAACTATAAATAAATATTTAAATTATGGCAACAGAATACACAGATGCGAACTTCCAGGAAAAAGTTCTTGATTCAGAAAAGCTTACTATGATTGATTTTTGGGCAGAATGGTGTGGCCCATGCCGTGCAATAGGACCTGTAGTTGAAGAACTTTCCAAAGAATATGATGGCTTTGTAAATATAGGCAAGGTAAACGTAGACCAGAATCCACAGTTAAGCATTAATTATGGCATTACCAGTATACCTGCAATACTTTTTGTAAAAGATGGAAAGGTGGTAGATAAATTGGTAGGGGCACAACCTAAATCTAATTTTGTAAAAAAAATCGAGGCTCTGAAATAAATTTTTCTGTTCTATAAAAGCTATTACCCGGTTTCCAAAGAGCCGGGTTTTTTTTGTGGAAACATTACATTAAACATATGCCGACGAACGCCCTGAATTATTCATGTATTGCTTCCATGTGCCATTTGTTTTTTTATTAAGGTGACTGCAGCTTGCGGCCCCTGTCTTCCAATAACTTTAAATTCTTTTTTTTCAAAGCGGTTATATGAAACCAGGAAATTTATAATCTCATCAATTAAATAAGAATCTAATGCAAAAATTGATTTTATTTCTTTGTATCTGCGAGATGCAACCGGAGCAGCAATTATGCGGTCGTTTCTTGAAGCCGCATTCCCTTCTGTTTGCTCTGCTTCAATTACACCTAATACTTTACATTCTAAGATACAACCGGGCCATGAAGGCTCATCCATAAGAATCATTACATCAACAGGATCCCCATCTTCAGCCATTGTATATGGAATAAATCCAAAGTGAAAGGGAAAGTTTAGTCCTCCAGGAAGAATTTTTTTTAGTTTGAACATTTGAGAATCTCCATCAAAATTGTACTTGGCAGCACATCCTTTCGGAGTTTCAACTATAGCATGAATGTATTTTTTATTGTTCGCAAATGTGTGTGGTAGTTTCATTCACGACAATCCTCAATATTTATACCTAACTGACGTATAATAAAAAATGTGGAGATAACATATAAATCAAATCGGCAATCTCACAAAAGCTTCCATTGCTGCATATCTCGTAAGGCCAAGCCTGCCATATAAATCGGCCGTGTTTGCATTTCTCTCTTCTGCACGCTGCCAGAACTCGCGGTTGTCACTACCCTGGAAGGGCACACTATCTTTCTGTGACTGATGAATAAAAATCCCATAACGTTTTTTTCTTACCTGGTCAGGACTCATCGGTACTGCCATTTCTATTTCATTAATATCCCACTCTTCCCAGGCGCCTTTGTACAGCCACACCCAGCAGTCAGCAAGCCATTCGTCTCCCGCCTCTTTCATAAATGCAAGTGCGGCAAGGATAATATCTATACAAACTTTGTGTGTGCCATGAGGATCTGCAAGGTCGCCTGCACAAAATACCTGCTGAGGTTTAATTTTACGCATAAGCTCAACCGTTAGCCTGACATCTTCATCGCTCATAGGATTTTTTTCGATGGTGCCTGTCTCATAAAAAGGGAGGTTCATAAAATGGATCTGGTCCTCTCTTAAGCCAACATATTTACAGGTTGCCCTTGCTTCACACCGCCTTATTAATCCTTTAATGCTGCGGATTTCTTCTGTATCTTTTTCAGTAGATTTTTTTTCATTGATATAGGCAGATGCTTTATTAAAAATCGATGTGCTTATTGTATTATCTATGTCAAAAATTTTCTCGAAGCCAACCGTGAAATCCAGGAACCTTGTAACAAATTCATCAGTTACTGCAATGTTGCCACTTGTTTGATAAGCAACGTGCACCTCATGCCCCTGGTCGTGAAGCCGCATAAAAGTGCCGCCCATACTTATAATATCATCATCAGGATGCGGTGAAAAAAGAAGGACTCTCTTCGGAAAAGGAAGCGTTCTTTCAGGATGATGTGGCATGGGAGAATTGGGCTTTCCACCCGGCCAGCCGGTGATACTATCCCTGAGCATGTAGTACACTTCGAGGTTAATTTCATATGCATCGCCTTTTTCGGTCAGGAGATCACTAAGCCCAAACTCATTGTAATCATGATCAGTAAGGCTAAGAACAGGTTTATCTAATTTTAAAGACAGGCTTACAACTGCATTTTTTATCATGTGCGGCGTCCACTCACATTCACCGGTTAGCCATGGAGATTTAAACCTCGTTAATTCCGAAGCTGCAAATTCATCCAGCACAAAAGTGCAATCATCATGATTCTGTAATAGCGATGCAGGCACTTCTTCAGTCGGTTTCCCCTCAACCGCCTTCTGAATCACAGGAGCTTTGGTTTTCCCCCATGCAAGCAAAATAATCCTGTGTGATTTTAGGATGGTGCTTATACCCATTGTGATTGCCATTCGCGGCACCTGTGAAATATTTCCAAACTCGTGTGAGTTGGCCAGCCTTGTTGAATTATCTAAAGTGATGAGCCTTGTCTTCGAATACACAGGAGAGCCGGGTTCATTGAAGCCTATATGGCCGTTGTTTCCAATCCCTAATATTTGCAGATCTAATCCACCCGCTTCAGCAATTTTATTTTCATATTCCGCACAATGCTCTTTGATATTTTCTTTAGGTGTAAGGCCGTTAGGCAAAAAATAATTTTCAGGATCAATATCGGTTTGCTCAAATAAATATTTTCTCATGAAATAATGATAGCTATTTAAAGCATCAGGTTCCATAGGATAATATTGATCGAGATTGAAAGTGATCACATTTTTAAAACTCAATCCTTCTTCCCTGTGCATTTTCACGAGCTCTGCGTATAATGATTTTGGAGTTGAGCCGGTCGCAAGCCCAATGACGGCTTTTTTGCCTTGCGTATTTTTTTCTTTTATAAGGTCAGAAATTATTTTAGCTACATATTGCGAGCCTTCTTTTGGAGTTGCAAAAATCTCTACAGGAATTTTTTCAAGAGAATCAATCATAACATCCTAATATTTATTTCTTATTTGTTTGTAAAAGTGGCTAATAGATTGTGGCTATTTTATGCAATCAGCTATTAGAAAAAAGTGAAACGAAGATAAGCGGATTAATAATTAATAAAACAATGTGATCATTATTTTGGCATATGAGCAGATTATTAAATCACATATTTTAAAATTGAGTACTGCTCTTACTAAAGTTATTTTAATACCGGTAAGATCAGCTTGCTTTCATTTTCTCTATCATGATAAATCTTTATCGTTGCTTTTTGAAAATCTTTATCGTCAGCATCAGGTATCCGCATAAATTTCTGTGGGTTTCTGTCAACTAAAGGAAACCAACTGCTTTGTACCTGCACCATTATTTTGTGCCCCTTTTTAAAAGTATGTAATACATCATTTAAATTAATTTTCACTTCACTTACTTTCCCGGGTATAAATGCTTCGGGCTTTGCATAATCATTTCTGAATTTCCCCCGCATTACTTCTGCACGGACCAATCTTTCATAACCCGGTATGCTTGTGCCTCCCGGCGCTTCTGCCGAAGTAACTTCATCATCCGGCAATACATCAATTACTTTTACAATAAAATCTGCATCGGTTGAAGATGTGCTTACAAAAAGATCGGCACTTATTTTTCCGGCAAGAGTCAGGTCTTTATTTAATATATCGGTTTTGTAAACCAATACGTCCGGGCGCAATGCCGCGAAGCGCTGATCTTCTGCCATGTATTCATTGTTTCTGTGACTATAAATTCCATTGGTATAAGGAACAGGTTTGGAAGGATCGCTTACATATTCATCAAAATTCTTATCATTAATTTTTTTTTCTACTGATAAATTATTATTGGTTCCAAAATAATAATTGACATAAGTAATATCAGCAGGCGGCCATTGAGTAAAATGCTTCCATTCATTGGTTCCCGTTTCAAATATTGTAGCCTCTGATGCATTAAAGTTTGCTTTATCCTTTAAATAATAATTGAAAAATTTTGTTTCTAAACTATCCTGGAAATACTGATTGATATTAGAACCAAAATGATAAGTTGCAAATTTATCCCAAACTCTGCCCGCCCATGCACCGTGTGTCCATGGCCCCATAACCAGGTAATTTTTGTTGCCGGGGCTTTGCTTCTCTATTGCTTCATAAGTATGTAATGCACCAAATAAATCTTCTGCATCAAACCAGCCACCAACCACCATTACAGGTACCCCGATGTTTTTTAGATATTGCCTGATGTTCCTGTTTTTCCAATATTGATCATAGATATCGTGTTGCAGGTATTCGTTCCAGATATAAGAATGGTGATCAAAATATTTTGAAGATTGTGTATTTTTTAAAGGTCCGAGTTTTAAGAAGAAATCATAAACGTCCGGCGTCTTCACAGAAAACATTTCTGAACCATAATCCCTGACCGGCACATTTCGTTCTTTGCCAAAATAATTCATGAAATCAAAATTGTCGAGAAGGAAAAAGGCACCATTATGATTCGCATCATCACCAATAAATTCATCGGTTACAGGAGCTTGCGGGCTTACCGCTTTTATTGCCGGGTGTGCGCCAGGCAGGCAGGCTG
>DASYOM010000075.1:0-15106 GCA_036007765.1 Chitinophagaceae bacterium
TTAACTTACCGTACTAACGTCAACGCACAGTTGGTAACTTCTTTAAATAATGGAGATATAATAAAGAACCAGGTCTATTATTCCAATACTCATTTTGACCTTCATACAAACTTTACTTTCTTTTTAGAAGACCCGGTAAACGGTGATGAAATAAGGCAAAAAGAAGCCAGGGACCTTATGGGTTATAATGGAAGTTATAACCACTCTGGTTATATTGGTGGAACAAAGCTCTCCACAGAACTTGGTTTAAATGTACGGCAAGACCTTACACATAATTCAGAGCTTTCGCATACGGTTGACCGTTTTACATTGCTGAACCGGATAAAATTGGGGGATGTTACTGAATTAAGTATTTCTCCATATATCAGCGAAACATTTGCTTTTAGCAAACGCTTTAGTATTAATGCCGGCCTGCGCTTCGATCAATTCTATCATAAGTATAATAACAAGCTTGCCAGCGATAGCACCTTACCCGGCATCGGCATTTATAAAGCAAATGACAATACATTTAGCCCCAAACTAAATTTCTACTACCATGTAAATGACAGGATGCAATTTTATCTTACCTCAGGTAAGGGGTATCATTCAAACGATACAAGAGCTGTTGTAGTTGAGCATGGATATAAGAGCTCACCTTCTGCTTACAGCGCAGACCTGGGAACGGTTTTTAAACCAACAGGCAAAGTTTTAATTAATGCAGCATTATGGTATATCTATCTTGAGCAGGAATTTGTTTATAGTGGTGATGGTGGCTTTGTAGAATTCAATGGGAAGACACGCCGTATAGGTTTTGATTTCTCTGGCCGGTATCAGCCAATTCGCTCTTTATATTTTGATGTTGATTTGAATTATGCACGTGGCCGCTCCATTGAAAATCCTAAGGGTGAAAACTATATTCCTCTTGCTCCCAAATGGACAAGTACCGGGGGGTTAACTTTTACGAATAAGAATGGATTCAATGGGAGCCTGCGTTACCGCTATATTGGCGACAGGCCCGGTAATGAAGATAACAGCCTTATAGCAAAAGGATATTTTATAACTGATGCCGTACTTAACTATACAAAACCTAAATATGAAATAGGTTTGGTTATAAATAATGTTTTAGATACAAAATGGAAAGAAACTCAATTTGATACAGAAACCCGCTTAAAAAATGAATCCCAATCAGTGGATGAAATTTGCTTTACACCGGGGACCAAATTTGCTGCAAAGCTGAGCTTTGCAATTTTTTTCAAATGATGATATTAGCTGTTTTGATTTTTATTGCTATAGATTCAACGTGTATGAAGCCGTAGGATTTGTACGGGCTTTTTATTATTTTGTGATTTATCTCTTTAATGTTTATTCCGGTAGTGGAACTGGCATACTAACGGCGAACATTAGTTGCCAAATAATATCCTGAAATTGGGGGGGATTAATCCCAACCACTCGCAAGCACATCAGCGATATGCATCGTCTTAATCGGGAGTTGCTTTTTTGTAATATACCCATCAAGATGCATAAGGCAACTTAAATCAGTTGAAATAATAATTTCTGCACTCGTATCAATGGCATGGTTTACTTTCTGGTCGGCCATCGCAATTGATATCGCTTCGAACTTAACAGCAAACGAGCCTCCAAACCCACAGCAGGTTTCAGTTTCAATCATTTCAACCAATTCTAAACCCTTCACTTTGCTGAGTAATTTTCGCGGCCCTTCTTTTATTTTGCATTCCCTTAATGCAGCACAGCTATCATGGTAAGTTGCCTTTGCATTTAACTCCGCACCATAATTTTCAATCCGCAGGATCTCTGTAAGAAATTCTGAGAATTCAAAAATCCTATTCGACAAATCTTTTATAAGGTTATGCTGAGATGAATTTTCAAACAATTGATTATAATAATTTCTTACAAATCCGACGCATGAAGCCGAGGGCGCAACAATATAATCTGTGCCTTCAAAATCTTTTATAAACTTAAGAGCAACATCTTTTGCTTCACTCCAAAAACCTGCATTAAATGCGGGTTGACCGCAACAGGTTTGATTGGTATTATAATGCACCTCGCAGCAAGCCTTCTCCAATACTTTAACCATATTGAAAGCTGTCTGTGGATATAACTGGTCTACAAAACAAGGAACAAACAACTCTACTCTCATGCTATCTTTATTCTTGAAAATTAAATAAACGGATAAACAATTTTTACAATTCTATAACAGGAATTCTTAAACAGGAATCAGATTAATAAAAATTTAAATTACCTGGACATTGCATATTTGAGCGACATCATTTTCAGGGCAGATATTGCGGCTTCTTCGCCTTTGTTTCCATGTATACCACCGGTGCGGTCGTTTGCCTGTTGTATATCATCAACAGTAAGGATACCAAATATTGTGGGAACAGGTAAAGAAAGATTTAATTGAACTATGCCATCAGTAACTCCTTTGCATACATAATCAAAGTGAGGCGTATCCCCCCGAAGCACACAGCCAAGTGCAATAAAAGCCTGTGGTTTCTCAAATTTATTTTGATACGTATCCCAAAAGTTTTTAATGGCAAATGGTATTTCAAATGCGCCCGGCACCGTTACAATTTTATAGTTGCGCATTTCAAATTTTTTTAAAATTCCTACGCAGCCATCTAAAAGCTTATTTACAATATTGGCATTCCATTCAGTACCTATGATAACAATACAGGCATCCTTTGAAAGAATGCCCGGGTTAAAATTAAAAAGATTTTCGTTTACAACTGCCATGAATAGTTTCGTAAAATATTTATTCTGAAAATTCACCAAGCTTCGCCAGGTACCTGTCAACATCGGCTGCTTTTTCAGAAAGAGGATATTCTTCTTTTATTTTTTTAAAAAGATCTACAGCTTCTTTTGTTTTTCCGGTAACCTCCGCAAAAACTGCAGCCCTGAAAAGGAATTCAGAAGAAGTGTATTCATCTTTATCATCTACGTTAGCAGCTTTTTTATAATAATCAAGTGCATCATCATTTTTATTTAGCTCGGCGCTTGCATCTCCCATCATACCTAATGCACGGCTTTTAATTTGAGTGGCGTCATGGGCATTAAAATCCTTCAAAAATTTTATTGCTTTAGCGTATTGCTTCAGATGTAGATAGCACGCGCCTGCATAGTAGTCACATAAATTTGCTGCGTCTGTTCCGGAATATTTATTAATTATTTTCAGTGCTCCGGGATTAACTCCATCGCCATTCAGGCATTTTGCCGCAAGCAGTATTTTCGCGGAATCAGAGGGAGCATTGCTAAAATCAGAAAAATATTTTTGGGTTACAAAAATCACATCGTTAGCCTTCTCTTCCTTAGGAATTTTAAACATATATTTATAAACCAGCCATCCTCCCAATATAATTACTATCGCGGAAGCAATATACATTACCGGTTTATTATAATCTGCCCAAAAGCCGCGGGCTTTTTGAACTACATCCACATCTTCCTTTTGTACTTTTTTTTCAGCCATCAATTTTAAATTTGTTATTTATGTGATCTTAATTAAAGTTTTTTGACGAAAATGATTTATTATTCGATTGCTTATCCTGCCTCTTAACATCGTACATCAAATATCGTTCTTAGTAAATGTCTTAATCCATAATAAAAGGATACTCCTTATCTGCATATACATCCTGGTAAAGTTCATTATCATCAGGCAGCGGGCTTTCATCCGCAAATTGTATGGATTCTTCTACCTGCCCTTTCACTCTTTCATTTATCTGTTCAATGTCATTATCAGTTATACTAAATTCTTTTTTTAATGTAACCAAAATTGTCTCCAACGAATCTTTTAGTTTGTATTCTTCCATTTCTTCTTTGGAACGGTATTTAGCCGGATCACTCATGCTATGGCCCTTGTACCTGTAGGTCTTCACTTCGAGTAAAGTTGGACCGCCTTTTTCTCTCGCCCTTTTTACAGCCCTGGCAACACCGTCATGAACTATCTCTGGTGACATACCATCAATTTTATCTCCGGGCATATCGTACGCATCAGCAAGTTTGTAAATATCAAGCACGTTAGAAGTACGCTCCACCGAGGTTCCCATTGCATAGTTATTATTTTCACAAACGAACACTACGGGCAACTTCCAAAGCATAGCCATATTAAATGTTTCGTGCAGAATTCCCTGCCTGGCCGCACCATCTCCAAAAAAACAAAGAACAACATTGTCAGTGCCCCTGTATTTTTCAGCAAATGCCAGGCCTGCACCGGTTCCTATCTGTGCTCCTACAATACCGTGGCCGCCAAAAAACTTTTCTTTTACACCAAACATGTGCATGCTTCCACCCTTCCCCTTACTGCATCCCGTCGCCTTGGCGTAGAGCTCAGCCATGCATGACTTTGCAGAAACACCTTTAGCGATTGCAAGGGCATGGTCACGATAAGCCGTAATAAAAATATCGTCAGGAGTTGTGGCAGTCATACAGCCTGCAGCTATTGCTTCCTGGCCAATATATAAATGGCAGAAGCCGCGTATTTTTTGCATACCATACATCTGGCCTGCTTTTTCTTCAAACCTGCGAAGCAAAAGCATAAGCTCGTACCAGTATAAATAAGTTTCTCTTGAAAACTTTGTAGCCAATTTTTTTTATTTTAGGCGGCAAAGATAGGGTAAAAAGAAAAATAACATCAGGCAATTGTTGATGGTGAGTTTTGAGAGGTTAATCGGTAAATAATAACTATCATATACCAATTTTAAATGCTCATAAATGCCACAATAATCATGAGTTTATACAAACTTTTATAAAACAATACTTCGCTTACATAAAAACAAAAACCGGCAAACTGCCGGCTTTTTTAAAAAATATTTTCATGATAAAATCAATGACTTTGATTTAAATCCCTATAATTTAATTTTTGTTATTTACCTGAGCTAAAGAAGCTTCTCCTATAATTTTATCGATGACCTTTACCGTTTCATCAACATAAATATCTGTTCCCACCTTTTTTAGAAATTGCTTATTTTTAGCAATCTTGTCTTTATCTCTTGCGAGCTCTATTGAATCTTTTGCAAGACTTACAACGCTTAATTCAGCAGGCAGTTTTGAAAGATCCTCAAGATTTTTTGAAGTCACTTTTATCTCAGATATTTTTTGGCGGTATTTCACAATGTTGAGCGGGGTTTCGTTATCATTAAATTTATCGAGAACGCTCACATCATCTCTTATTCCTTTAAATCTTGAACTTTGATTTATTTCAGAATTAACTGAACTGATCACAGAATTAAAACTATAACCGGGATTCCAGGTAGTATAATTTGCCTTTGGTATTTCATCCCAGGCCAATGCATCGGGGTTATCCTTTTCACGGAACTTTGCGTTTTCCAGCCTGTCGGGAATTATAATATCGGGCACGACACCATGTAACTGGGTTGCTCCGCCATTAATGCGATAAAATTTCCTGAAGGTGAGTTTAATATCTCCAAGCCCTTCGGTAGGCTTACTGAACAAAGGATTTTCTGCCTGGGGATCGAGGGAAATACTGCGTTGTACAGTACCTTTACCATAAGTGGAAGTACTGCCAATTACAATTCCACGATGGTAGTCCTGTATTGCCGCAGCAAATATTTCTGATGCAGAGGCACTAAGCTCATCTACCATCACAGCAAGAGGGCCTGTATACAAAACATCCTTATCCCTGTCACTCAAGATATTTGCTTTTTCATCACGGCCTTTAACCTGGCATATTGGCCCGTCCTTAATAAACAAACCAGCCATGTCAACTACATCATTTAAAGAACCACCACCATTTCCACGAAGATCAATTACAATACCTTCTACGTTTTCGCCTTTAAGCTTTTCAACTTCTTTAGCAACATCGGTCGCTGACCTACGGGCAGAAGGATCATCAAAATCTGCGTAAAACTCCGGCAAATATATATATCCAATTTTATGAGTACCGTTTACAATAGCGCTTTTAGCAAAAGTATCATCCAGGGAAATTTTATCTCTTAAAATAGGAACTACTTTAAGGCTGCCATCAGCCTTTTTAAGAGTAAGCCTTACTTCAGAACCTTTTTGTGCACCACGTATCAGTTTCACCGCATCAGTAACGGCATATCCTGTAACATCTACAGGTAGCCCTGGTCCCTGCGCTATTTTTATAATTTCATCTTCGGGTTGGATGTCGCCTGATTTCCATGCGGGTCCGCCCGATATAAGGCTGGCTATTTTTATTTTTCCATCATCTTCTTTTAATTGTGCGCCTATCCCAAAAAAAGTTCCGCTAAGTAATTCATCAAAACTTCTTTTATCAACCGGTGCAAAATAGGTAGTATGCGGGTCCATACTTCCCGTGATAGCATTTACAAAATCGCTGAACATATCATCAGATGTATTATGATTTTTCAACGTACGGAAATAGCGATCCATTTGCCTCGAAACTATTTCGCGGGCCTCACGCTCAAGAGTTGAATCTGCTTTTACCCCATCCCTTTTAAATGTTGAATCCTTCGCAGCTACGTGCTTATCCCTCTCGTCCTGAAGATCAACAAAACGCCCTATCACGAGGTATTTAAGACGCTTTCTTCCATAATCCAAACGTTCTGCATCTGTTACAGGAAAATTTCTTTTTTCACCATCGAGCTGCAATGATTCGTCTTTTGTAAAACCAAATGGCTTTGACAGTATGTCTTTGTAAAATTTTGAAATCTCGTCTACACGTGTTACATAAATTTTGCTGACGTCAAAGAAAGATTCCAGGGGAGAACCATGAATCTCATCATCAATTTTTGTATCATACTTTTTGAAATTATCAATGTCCTTTTGATAAAATATATACTTATCGGGATCGAGATCATCGATATATTTTTTAAGGACTTCCTTTGAGAATTCATCATCAATTTTTTTAGGGCTATAATGGCCCTGTTCTAAAACAATACCAACATTGCGAAGTATCCTTTCATATTTAGTTTTGGGATTATCATCTTTCCTGTCTCCACGCCCCATAACGCCATACCCAAGAAATAACCCTCCACAAATGAGTACTAATAGTACCGGTAAAAATTTTTTGCTCATAATAAATTTCGTTAAAGAATTCATACGTAAAAATAATAGAAAATAGATTCGTGCCTTAAAATTAGGCGGTTTAATTAACAAAGGTTTGTAAAATATATGGACGGTTATTTCCAAATATTATTGCGCTCTGAAACTATAATTTTGATTTAATTGTATACATCCTGGCCCGGCCACCTTCCTATTACCCATACATGGATGCCTCAATAATTATTATAAATCTAATTTTATACAAATTAAAGACTTGCCCAACGATTATTTTCAGTTTAAACAATTCATAGTTAATCAGGATAAGTGCGGTATGAAAGTATGTACTGATTCATGTGTTTTTGGGGCTTGGATGGCAGCTAAAATAAAATACAGATTTCCAAAAACAATTCTTGACATAGGAACCGGCACCGGATTATTAAGCCTAATGGTTGCGCAAAAAAACGGTGGCCTGATTCATGCGATAGATATTAATAATGACGCAGTCAGCCAGGCAAAAGAAAATTTTGATTTATCCCCGTGGAGCAAACAATTACAAGCCTGCGGTGGTGATATAAAAACCTGGCCGGCTACTTCAAAATATGATTGCATTATCTCCAACCCGCCATTTTTTGAAGATGATTTCTTACCGATAGAAGAAGGAAAGAAAAATTCGAAGCATAGTAATAGCCTTAGGCTTGCTGAACTGGTTGCAGCAGTTACTGACTTGCTAGCAGCAGATGGTTTCTTCGGAGTTTTGCTTCCTTACGAAAGAGCGGAATATTTTGAAAAGGAAGCTATAAAATATTTGTTATTTGTAAATGAACAATTGCGTATAAGGCAATCAATTGAACATGATTATTTCCGGACAATATTAATATTAGAAAAAAAACAAAACCCCATCATAAAAAGTGAAATTTCTATCAGGAATAATAATAATGAATATACACCGGAGTTTATTGCGCTGCTAAAAGATTATTATTTATACCTGTGAAACAATTCAATGTAATAGCCCCGCCTTCGACAAGCCCAGGCTGACGGTAAAATAATTTTTGAGATTGAGCTCGATTTTCTTTGTATAGCTGTGCTTTATCAAAATTTGCGAACTAAATATAATCCTATAGAAAAACCTAAACACCTGCATACTCTTTCATGTAATCATAATCTGCGGTAAGGTTGCCTTGTTTTACAATAGTAGCATGGGTAAGTAGTTTTGAACCTCCCTTTAGTAAATCTCCGAGGATATATTTGATAAGCTGCTCACCGAAATACCTGCTGGCATCTCTTGGCAATTCATTGGGCAGATTGCCCACAGCCATTACATCTATTGAGCCACCTATATATGGTTCAGTTATAAGGCCGGAAAGTTTGTTAATACCATAAACAGGATTTTCAATGGTTGCGTCCCCAACATTACAAGGCACAGAACCGTTATGATCATCAGAAATATCCGCGATAGTATTGATGTTGAAATCTTCCCGTTTCAGGTCTTCCATTTCAAAAAGGCGTGGAATTTTTTCTTCCCAGTAAACGCCGTTCATTAAAATATCAGTCTCGCTAATGTAATTATTGAACAGGCAATCAAAATTTTCCGGATGTTCATGAAACTCACTACGACTATACCTGCCCGTGAGTTTATGCTTATACAGATCCGAACCTTTCAGATGAACATACACAGGGTATGAAAATTTTTCATTCAGATATTCATCCGGCTCTGCTTCGTGAATTTCCATAAGGTTCATTATTTCCAATATACCATGTGCCACTCTCCCACTTCCTGCTACTGCTATCTTGAGTATGGGAAGTTTCAACCCGAAATAAGTATGAATTAACTGCTGGAAGTTTTTTTGTTTGTAAACCCGCGACAAAGAAAAATTTCCGGTGCGGTTGCCATAAGCCATCATACCATTATGAGCGCCTACTACACCGGCGAAAAATCCAAAGCCGATAATACGTGTATGATCTTCATGCTCCAGGCATTCATAATCTATAAGTGTTATTTTGTTGCTAATGATACTGTGCAAAAGGTGCTGGTTATATGCCTGCATTTTTTTTGTATGGGAGAAAAAGAAATAAGTCTTTTCCGGAACAAGCGTGGCTACCGGAACTTCTTTTATTCCCAACAAAACATTACAATCGCTTACATCTTCTATTACTTCGATACCGGAATTGGCATATTCTTTATCCTTGTAACACCTCGATTCAGAATGCTGCACCACGATACGGATTTTCATATTTTCCTGGATCCATTTACATTGTTCCGGGGTAAGTGCTACGCGGTTATCTGCTGGCACTTTGCCTTCTTTTATCAATCCTATCTTTAGCATTCATTAATTTTTGAAAGCGGCAATTTACATTTTCCCTTCAACATTCATTTGTAACTTTGGGCATGAATTATTTTGAACTGTTTGAAATTCCCGTTAGCCCTATTGTTGATCAAAATAAACTTTCATCGCAATATTTTGCTTTGCAAAAAAAATATCATCCTGATTTTTTTACAAATGCAACAGAAGAAGAGCAGAATGAAGTTTTGGAAAAATCTTCCATAATCAACAAAGGATTTAAAACTTTAAAAGACCCTGACAATACCATAAAATATGTTCTTGAAATAAAAGGTTTGTTACAGGAAGAAGAGAAATATGAACTACCTCCTGATTTTTTAATGGAAATGATGGAGCTTAATGAAGGCCTTATGGATGAAGATATTTTGAATGTTGAAGAAACGGAAACAAAAATTTTTCAGCTACAAAAAAGTCTCTATGCAGAGGTTCAAAATATAATTGAAGACTATAGTGAAGACACGACAACAGGGGCGCAGCTACTCCTGGTAAAAGATTATTATTACAAGAAAAAATACCTGAAACGTATTTTGGACAGATTAGACGGAATTCGTAATATTGCCTCCCAAAATTAAAGCCCATGTGGCGGAATTGGTAGACGCAGCAGACTCAAAATCTGCCATCCGCAAGGGTGTGAAGGTTCGATTCCTTTCGTGGGCACGAATTAAACATATAAGTCTTGTTAGCATTTAGCTTTCAGGACTTTTTTGTTTTTCACTGAATGTAAATATCAAGGCTTAATCTTGTAAGCGATAGCCTTCTGAAAGTTTTTGGACTTTCCAAAAGTTTAAATTTCATTGCGCGGTTTGTTCATTTGAGCAGATAATAAACTTTATTCATTAGTTAAAACCACTTTTAAAGTTTTATCCCTTGCGGCATTCTCAAAAGTGTCGTAAGCTTCTATAATATTTTGCAAGGCAAAATGATGGGTTATCAGTTTTGTCGGATCAATTTTTTTAAAAGATACCGTTTTCAATAACATGGGAGTTGTTACTGTATCAACAAGGCGTGTGGTAATAGTTATATTTTTAGACCATGATGTTTCCAGGTGCAGTGCAACACTTTTGCCGTGAACACCAATATTGGCAATATGACCGCCGGGTGCAATAATAGATTCGCATAATTCAAATGTAGCAGGAATGCCAACAGCTTCAATGGCTACATCAACTCCTTTATTTTCTGTAAGACTGAAAACTTTTGCGACAGCATCTTCATGCTCACTATTAATCGTATGTGTTGCACCTAACTTTAAGGTTTCACTTAAGCGATAATCATCTATATCAATCATAACGATAGCAGCAGGCGTATAAAATTGTGCCGTAAGCAACACTGCAAGCCCGATAGGCCCGGCACCAACTATAGCTACTGTATCTCCCGGCTTTATCTGCCCGTTCAATACGCCACATTCAAAACCCGTAGGCAAAATATCACTTAACATTACAATGGCTTCATCATCTGCATTTTCAGGGATATGATAAAGGCTGGTATCTGCAAAAGGAGTTCTCACATACTCTGCCTGTGTGCCATCAATCAGGTGGCCTAGTATCCATCCTCCTTTTTCGCAATGAGAGTACATCCCTTTTTTGCAGTATTCACATTTACCACAAGAAGAAATACACGAAATTAAAACACGGTCTCCCTTTTTAAAATTAGTAACTGCAATGCCTACCTCTTCAATAACACCAATGCCTTCATGGCCCAAAATGCGGCCATCAGTTACTTCGGGCACATCACCTTTGAGGATGTGCAGGTCTGTTCCGCAGATAGTTGTTTTGTAAATTTTTACAACTGCATCTGTTGCTTCCATGATAGTTGGATTTGGCTTTTCTTCCCACGATTTTTTACCGGGGCCATGATAAACTAATGCTTTCATTATTATACTTTTTTTATTTAGCGGATTGCTGAAGGATATAAAGCTATTCTTATTTATACAGTATGTTCTTTAAATGTGCATTTCTATATTAAATAATCATATTTTGATAATGGAACTGGTAATAACTTTTGCGGGCCAAACACTTATATTTGGTTAAACCAACAAAATGAAAACCATTTTAATAGCAACAGATTTTTCTGCAGCCTCCCGCAATGCTTCATTATATGGAATAGCCTTAGCTCATTCACTAAATGCAAAAGTCATTTTACTTAGCGCTTACCAGGTTCCTTCGCCTATGCCTTCTCTAAATTTAAGCATATCAACATATGGTGTAATGAAAGATGCTGAACAAAAACTTGAGGAGGAGGCAAGGATTATCATGCAGGATAGTACAATTCCAATTGAACAAATCATCGAACATGATTCAGCAGAAAATGGAATTAATAATATTGCCAAAGAAAAAAATGCTGACTTCATAGTTGTAGGAATGAAGGGAAGCGGAAAAAATTTTAAAAAAATATTTGGGAGCACCGCTTCAGCATTAGCTAACAGTACTGGAGTGCCGTTGATAGTTGTGCCTGAAGATGCGAAATTTTCCTCGCCAAAAATAATAGTATTTGCCAGCGATATTGATATTGAAACAGATTTACATTCTTTAGATATCTTAATTAAGATAATCCAGCTTTTCAAATCGAAACTATATGTTGTAAAGGTTGTTAAAAATGAAAATGAAAAATGGCTTGCAGTAGCTGACACTTCGCAAGTGTTGAGAAAAGCTGTTGAAATATTAGATGCCTCATTTGAATATCCTGAGGATACTGATATAACCCATGCTTTAAATAAGTTTATTAAAAAATATAATGCCGAAATGTTGGTGATGATGCCGCATAAGCATGAATGGGCCGAGCTTCTCTTTACAAAAAGTGAAACAAAAGATATGATCTTTCACACACATATACCACTACTTGTTTTGCCGGAAAAAAAATTCAATTAAAGTCATCAGCTACGTTTATGGATACTGTAGATATTAATTTTACAGATTACAATTGCATTCCCAGACAATTTATAAATTGAAACTGAAATTATGAAATCAATTCAAAATTGTGTACTTACAATTAACGGCGGATCCTCCAGCATTAAATTTGCTTTATACCAGGTTGACGAAACGCTAACACAAATTTTTTATGGTGAGATAGAGGGTATTGGTTCAGAAAAAATAAAATTCAGTTTCACTAATACTGCTACAAAGGAAAAAAATGCTGTTCCTGTTAAAGCTATCAATAATAATGATGCTATAAATTTTCTTATTGTCTGGCTCCAAAAGCAGGACGGTTTTGCCTCAATTAAAGCGATAGGCCGCCGGATAGTTCATGGTATGAAACATACAGAACCTGAAAAGATTACTCTTGAATTGCTAAACGAGTTAAAGAAAATAAGTCTTTATGACCCTGAACATTTACCAGGAGAAATCAAATTGATAGAAATGTTTATGAAGGTTTACCCCCAGGTGGTACAGATAGCTTGTTTTGACACATCGTTTCATACATCAATGCCGCAAGTTGCAAAAATGTTATCCATTTCCGCGCCGCTATTATGAAATGGGTATTCAACGATACGGTTTCCATGGGCTCTCTTATGCTTATCTTCTTGAGGAACTTAATCGTATTGCGGGAAATGAAACTGCAAAAGGCAAATTAATAATTGCGCATCTTGGCAACGGTGCAAGCCTTGCCGCAATAAAAGATGGCAAAAGTATTGATACAAGTATGGGCTTTACACCTGCCTCCGGGCTAATAATGGGCACACGCGGTGGCGATCTCGACCCCGGTGTTGCATGGTATTTAATGCAGATTGGAAAGCTTAACCCGGAACAACTTAGTCATCTTATCAATCATGAATCCGGCATGCTTGGTATTTCAGAAACAAGCTCAAACATGCAGGAATTACTAAAACTTAAAGATTCTGATAGCCGCGCTGCTGAGGCGATTCAACTGTTTTGTTATCAAACAAAAAAATGGATAGGTTCTTATGCCGCTGTGCTGGGAGGTTTAGACACATTAATATTTTCCGGGGGCATTGGGGAACATGTCGCCGAGGTTCGTAAACTTGTTTGCAGTGGCCTTGATTTTTTAGGGATTGAAATAGACACAATGAAGAATGAAAAGAATGAAGCGATTATCTCTTGTACCGCAAGCAAGGTTTCTGTGCATGTAATAAAGACGAATGAAGAATTAATGATAGCAAGATCAGTTTGTAACGTTTTGAATAACTCAACTAAAAATTAAATTATTATGGGATCAGAAAATAGCAACATGGAACTAAAACTTTATCGCCTGAATTACTTAAAAAGATGAATGCTTACTGGCATGCAGCAATTATTTATCTGTAGGTCAAATTTATTGTTTGATAATCCACTTCTTAAAAAGTCATTAACCCTTGAACATATAAAACCGGGGCACTACGCCCGGCCTTAATTTTATTTATGTACATCTCAATCGCATTATCAAACAATTCGATTTGAATATGATTTATGTTACAGGCCCCGGGCATGGTGGGCCAGGACTTGTAGCCAACACTTACCTCGAAGGAATCTATAGCGAAATGTATCCCAACATTTCAGAAGATGAAGAAGGCATGAGAAAGTTATTCAAACAATTTTCATTTCCGGGAGGTATTCCAAGCCATGTAGCACCGGAAACGCCAGGTTCAATCAATGAAGGTGGTGAACTCGGTTATTCTTTGGTGCATGCTTATGGTGCCGTATTTGATAATCCTGAATTATTAGTTGCCTGCGTGATTGGTGATGGAGAAGCAGAGACGGGAGCACTTGCTGCAAGCTGGCATTCCAATAAATTTTTAAACCCTGTGCATGATGGCGCTGTGCTTCCCATCTTACATTTAAATGGTTATAAAATTGCGAATCCAACTGTGCTTGCGAGAATTCCAAAAGAAGAATTGGAACAGCTTTTCAGAGGATATGGTTACAACCCTTATTTTGTTGAAGGTGATAATCCGGAAGAAGTACATCAGTTATTGGCAGCAACTTTAGATACGGTAATTGTCGAGATAAAACAAATACAAAATGAAGCACGTACTAATGGGTTTACAAAGCGCAGGCAATGGCCTATGATAATCTTCCGTATGCCAAAAGGATGGACAGGTCCCAAAACAGTTGATGGTGTTCAGGTTGAAGGAACATGGCGTGCGCACCAGGTACCTCTCGCTGAACTGGCAACTAAACCAGGCCATATAAAAATATTAGAGCAATGGATGAAGAGTTATAAGTCCGAAAAACTTTTAGATGAAAGTGGAAAATTAATTGCTGAATTAGCGGAGCTGGCGCCACAAGGCACAAGGCGAATGGGCGCTAATCCTAATGCAAATGGTGGCCTGCTTTTACATGATTTAAAAATGCCTGATTTTCTAAAAAACACGCGGTTGAAGTAACTAAACCCGGTACAATAAACGCAGAAGCAACGGCAATCATAGGCGCTTTTCTACGTGATGTGATGAAGCTGAATTGGGAGGCTAGAAATTTTAGAATATTTGGCCCCGATGAAACTGCTCTAATCGTCTCACTAAATTATTTGATATAACAGAACGCATTTCAACTGCAGAGATTTATAAAACTGATGATCATATTTCAGCCTATGGAAGGGTAATGGAAGTATTAAGTGAACATCTTTGCCAGGGATGGCTGGAAGGATATTACTAACGGGGAGGCATGGGCTTTTTTCGTGTTATGAAGTATTTATTCATATTGTAGATTCTATGTTTAACCAACATGCCAAATGGTTAAAGGTGTGCCGCCAAATACCGTGGCGCCGGCCAATTGCTTCTTTAAATTACCTGCTTACATCACATGTATGGCGGCAGGATCATAATGGGTTTACCCACCAGGACCCGGGATTTATTGACC
>DASYOM010000076.1:0-9478 GCA_036007765.1 Chitinophagaceae bacterium
TTCATAATTGTTGAAAATCAATGAATTAAAAAATTCAAAGCTTTCAAAAATTCAAATCGTTTCCAAGTCAAAATATCCCCAAACTCAATACAGACAATATTTTCAAAGAACTTATTTTTATAACATCAAAACGCTAATGAAAGAATATATAAATGGTATCAGAAGGTAATGTCGTTTAAGTATTTTTGCTCCAAAAAAATTTAGATGCTATATAAGTCCGCAAAAACACTCTTTCTTGTTATTGTTTCTTTAAGCTCCCTTACTGTTTTTTCACAGTTTCGTGAAAGGGAAATTGACTGGACACCTGACGGTACCGCCTACCTGAAAATATCCAATGGTAATATTGTAAAAACAGATGTACAAACCAATAATGAAATTACTATTGTAAAAAAAGAGCAACTGACTCCTGCCGGGGCTGAACGTCCTTTATCATTCAGAATATACAGCTTTTCACAAGACAACAAAACGCTTTTAATCTTTACAAACACCGCAAAAGTATGGCGATACAATACACGTGGCGATTATTGGGCGCTGAATCTTTCTTCCAATCAACTCACAAAACTCGGAAAATCTTTGCCATCACAATCCCTGATGTATGCTAAAATTTCACCTGATGGAAAAAAAGCCGCTTATGTAAGCGGCCATAATTTGTACGTTGAAGACCTGGCTTCTCATGAGATAACACAACTTACAAAAGACGGCTCACGAAAATTTATCAACGGCACGTTCGATTGGGTATACGAAGAAGAGTTCGGTTGCAGGGATGGATTCCGATGGAGCCCCGATAGTAAAATGATTGCGTTCTGGCAAGTAGATGCTGCAAAAATAAGAGATTACTATATGCTGAATACTACTGACTCCGTGTACTCACAGGTTATTCCTGTTGAATATCCTAAAGTAGGCCAGCCACCATCACCGGTGCGCATAGGTGTAATCAACATTGATAACGACAAGACTACTACCTGGATGGATATTCCCGGAGACCCTCAACAGCACTATCTTCCAAGAATGGAATGGGCTGCTAATTCCAGTGAGTTAGTAGTACAACAATTAAACAGGAAACAAAATGAAAGCAAACTCTTTTATTGTAATGCTGTAACAGGCGCATCAGACAATTTTTATACTGAAAATGATAAAGCTTTTATTGATATAAAGTCACGATGGAATGATGATGACCCTATCGGTTGGGAATGGCTCAATGACGGCAAAAACTTTTTATGGGTAAGCGAAAAAGATGGCTGGCGTCATTTATTTTTAGTAAGCCGCGATGGAAAGAGAGAGACATTGATTACAAAAGGTGAATATGATATCGCTAACATTCAAAGCATAGACGATAAAAATAATTATGTATACTTCATGGCATCACCGAATAATCCCACGCAACTTTACTTATATAGAACAAAAATGGATGGCAAAGGAAAATTAGAATTGATTTCGCCTTCCAATCTTCATGGCACACATGATTATAACATTTCGCCAACAGCTAAGTATGCTTTACATAGTTTTTCGAATTATAAAACATTACCGGCAAGAGAGTGGATTTCGTTGCCGGATCATAAAGCTTTAAATGCAGAAAAAAGCATAGTAAATAATATGAAAGTAAATGATGACAGTAATGTTGAATATTTTAAAGTAACTACCGAAGATAATATTACCCTTGATGGCTGGATGGTAAAGCCCGCAGGATTTGACAGCACAAAAAAATATCCTGTTGTATTTTATGTTTATGGAGAACCTGCCGCTTCTACTGTTGAAGACAGGTATGCATCACAACATAATTTTCTTTTTAATGGGGAAATGAGCATTGAAGGTTACATCCAGGTTTCTGTTGATAACCGCGGAACGCCTTCATTGCGCGGTGCAGAATGGCGCAAGTCTATATATGGGCAATTAGGAAGATTGAATATTCATGACCAGGCAATGGCTGCAAAAAAGCTTTTGGAAAAACCTTATTTTGATAAAGACCGGGTTGCAGTATGGGGATGGAGCGGAGGTGGGTCTTCTACATTACATTTAATGTTTCAATATCCTGAAATTTATAAAACAGGAATCTCTATTGCAGCGGTAGACAATCTCTTGTTTTATGATAATATTTACGAAGAACGTTACATGGGATTACCCCAGGAAAATATGGACAACTACGTGAAAGGGTCACCTGTTTATTATGCAAAAAATCTTAAAGGAAATTTATTGTTCATACATGGCACAGGCGATGATAATGTACAATATGATAATGCTGAAGCAATGTTGAACGAGCTTATAAAATATAATAAAACATTTCAATTTATGCCTTATCCTAACAGAACACATGGCATATCAGAGGGTGAAGGCACAAGAAAACATTTATCAACATTGTATTCTGATTTTTTAAGGAAAAATTGTCCTCCCGGGCCAAGGTAAATTTCTTATAATTATATTTGAATATAAATCTATAAGATGCGTAGCCTTTTATATTTATTGTGCATTATTACAGTCATAATAATTTTTTACGCATGCCAAAAAGAATTTGATAATCCTTCTATTTCCGTTATCCCTCCGGCAAGTTCATTAGATACATTTAAGGTAAGCGTAGATGGAACTGTCTTCCCCACGTATGGTATTTTCACTACAAATTCTCTAAATATTATTAAACTGGTTGCCAGCGATGTGAACGCGGTTAAAAGAGTTTCTCTTACACTACCTGCCAAAATAATTCCAGGCTCATACCCTTTGGATTTTTTTGGAATGGTTTATTTTGGAATTTATTATCCTGATACTTCAAATTTCCTTATTTCAAATCCCGGAACCATTGACATTATCGAAAATAATTTAATTTCAAAAAGGATCAGGGGGATTTTCGACTTTAATGCAGAACCTTTAAACGGCGGCAATGCAATATCTATTTTAACCAACGGTTATTTTTCAGTAAAATATCCATAAATAAAAAGGCCGCACTTATAAAATACAGCCTCTTAAATTATTCAGAAAGATTATTGGTACATCCCTTTCAATTCTGATTTCAATTTTGTAACACTTGCTGAATTATTTTCTACAGCATTAGAAAACAACGTTTTCGCATTTGCATCATTCCCGTAAAATGCGCTATTGCCTTTTTCGTCAATATCAATGGCTAAACCATTCAGGCTTATTCCTGCAAATAAACCTTTACTTCTTGAGTAAGAATATACTTCAGCTTCTAATTTATAATCAGTGCTGGCTGTAGAACTACGCCCAACAGGGCCTGCCGCAACTGATATATCGCCTCCAAGGGTAAAACTGCCTTTACCAATATTTTCTAAAGTTTCTCTACTCTTGAAGATCAACACGAGGTCTATTGACTGCAAACCTGCCTGTAAACCCACACCACCTCCGGTAAGAGTTACAAACACCGGATTGCTCCATGTTCCATCTTCCAATTTCACCATTGCAAGCCCTTTGCCTCTTTTACCGGAAAGGACAAATCCGCCATTTATTAATTTCGGAACGATAATGATGCCCCGTGTAATTTTCAAAAGATCAGACGGTATGCTTTCTTTCATTTTACTAAAATCTACGAGAACCTGGGTTGCTGCTCCTACTTTGTCTTCCTGTTTCGCCTGGCTCTCTACAGGAGTAAAAAAAGCGCACATACATATAATCACTAATGTGCTTCCTAAAATCCGTACTATTTTCATTTTTTAAGTTTTAAATATTAAATAAAAAGGTTCAGAATATCTTGGACAATTTTGATGCCACTATGAATTTGAGTTCTAATGCAATCGTTATAATTTTCAAAAATTGGCAAGGAAAGATTTGCGGTATGCAGAATCTTTAGGGAACTGTATCAACAATCTTCATAAAAATATGATAGGTACATAAAAAAAGCTGCCTCAAAGGAGACAGCTTTTAAAGCTATATTGTGTGAAATTATTCCGCAGATTTAGTATCATCTTTAGCAACTTCAGTTTCGCTAACTGATTCAGCTTTTACCTTTCTACCTTCAGCTTCACCATTTGAAGTAGCAGATTTAATCTTCGCAGCTGGAGTTTCAGGTCCCTTAGGCGCAGAAGCAGGCGAAGTCTTTCTTGCTATAGGCCCCCTGCTGGTAGTTCTGCCTTTTTTATGCGACTCCTGTCTCTTGGCAAATTCGGAATCATGCTCTGTGCTCCATTTGGTAAATTTCTCCATAGCCGCAGCTTCGTCAAATAAACCAAGTGTCACACCACGCAATAAGTGCTTGAGGTACAATACACCTTTAAAACTTAAAATCCTGCGAACAGTGTCAGTAGGTTGAGCACCTTTGTGCAGCCATTCTAACGCTTTCTGCCTGTCAATTTGAATACTTGCAGGAACTGTCAGTGGATTATAAGAACCTAATTTCTGGATGAATTTTCCATCACGTGGGCTACGGGCGTCTGCAACTACTATAAAGTAGAATGGTCTTTTTTTTGAACCATGGCGTTGCAGTCTCATTTTTACAGCCATAAAAAATAGAAATTTTTTTGGGTTGTTATTAAATTTGTTTTCGAAAGGATTGCGAAGATAAGAGGTGTAATCCAAAATTACAAATCATAATTTAAAAACCATGCAATCCTAAATTTTATTCAATTGAATATGTGCTTTATTGAAATTTATTTCTTAACTATTTTATTTTTTCCCTAAGGCGGCCAGCTTTCCCATTGGCATTTTGTTCATCATTTTCATCATATTTTTCATTTGCTCGAATTGCTTTATAAACTGGTTAAGCTCGCTTATATCTTTTCCACTTCCTGTTGCTATACGTTGTTTACGACTGGGGTTAATAATATCAGGATTGCGGCGTTCTTCAAGTGTCATCGAATTAATCATTGCCTCAATGCCTTTGAAAGAATCATCATTAATATCTACATCCTTAATTTGTTTACCAACTCCGGGTATCATGCCCATCAGATCTTTTAAGTTCCCCATTTTTTTAATTTGCTGAAGCTGTGTTTTAAAATCTTCAAAATCAAACTGATTTTTTCTTATTCGCTTTTCCAACTTTGCGGCCTGAACTTCATCAAATTGTTCCTGTGCTTTTTCAACAAGGCTTACAATATCTCCCATGCCGAGAATTCGTTGCGCCATTCTTTCGGGATAGAACACATCCAGCGTATCCATCTTCTCGCCACTGCTTACAAATTTAATAGGCTTATTTACAGTGTATTTAATGGAAATGGCAGCGCCACCACGGGTATCACCATCAAGTTTTGTAAGAACAACTCCCGTATAGTTTAATCTTTGGTTGAATGCAGCCGCTGTATTCACTGCGTCCTGGCCGGTCATGCTATCAACAACAAATAATATTTCTTTTGGATCAACAGCATTTTTAATATTCGCAACTTCGGTCATCATCACTTCGTCAATGGCAAGGCGGCCTGCAGTATCAATTATAACTACATTTTTATTCTTTGCTTTTGCTTCTTTGATAGCGTTTTGTACAATCGAAACTGCATCCTTATTTTCCGGCTCGCTATAAACATCCACATTAATTTGCTCACCTAATATCTTTAACTGATCAATCGCTGCAGGACGGTATATATCGGCAGCAACAAGCAAGGGAGATTTGGCTTTTTTCGTTTTAAGATAGTTTGCGAGCTTCCCGCTAAATGTTGTTTTACCACTACCCTGCAGGCCTGCAATTAAAATCACAGCAGGATTACCGCCCAGGTTAAGCTCTGTCTCAATCCCACCCATTAATTCAGTAAGCTCGTCTTTAACGATTTTTACCATAAGCTGACCGGGGCTTACTGCATTAATTACTTTTTCACCCGTGGCTTTATCTTTTATACTATCTGTAAATTCTTTGGCAATTTTATAATTCACATCAGCATCCACCAATGCGCGCCTTATGTCTTTAATAGTTGATGCAATATTGAGCTCAGTAATTCTGCCTTGGCCTTTTAAATTTTTAAATGCGGAATCCAGGCGATCACTTAATGATTCGAACATATTATTGAGTGATTTTGTTATTTGTAAAATTGATAAAAAAAGTGAATATAATTTTTATATTCACTTTAATTGAGCTGTAAATTTAATAAAAGTTGCGGTCAAAATAAAAAATCCGTTTATAGACAAGCATTAATATCCCTATAAGCTGAAGAACTAAACTGCAATCATATCTGCCAAAAATTTTTTACCGGAGTCGGTAACATAAATACATAATAATTTTTTGTTGTTTAAATTTTCCATTCTTGTTTCTACTAAACCCCTTTTATACAAACCTGCAAGCGAAGATTTCATTTCTTCAGGAAGACAGGGCACCCTTCCCTTATTATTTGTTTCCTTCTCAAGGCATTCTTTCAGTTTGGCAATCATCCTTTTTGTAGGTGGTCGGGTTGAAATATTCATAACTTCTTTTTTGAAAAAGTTATACAAGTTACTGTTATTTTTAACCCAACTAAAGAATGCTCCCGACTTTATATTTTTTTAAAAAATAGCAATAACAAATAAACTTTTAAATAGAAAAAGCCACCATGTGGCTTCAGTTGTCCCACGAGGATTCGAACCTCGACAAACAGAATCAAAATCTGTCGTACTACCTTTATACTATGGGACAATAGGACTGCAAAAGTAAGGTTATGATATAAAATTTCAAAAAGTGAAATTCGAAGGCTTTCATTGAGATAATGAAACTTCTAATTCTTTATCTTCAGCTTCTTTAAGCTTCTTTATATAATCAAGTGCATCAGGAATTACATCGCACATTATTGTAATAATTGCTCCTGGTTTTACATTATCATATGCATATTGTATTGCTTCTTTTTCTTTTTGCAAAATCATAACAGGGATATCTTTCGTTTTTCCTTCATTAATACCTTCAACCAAAAGATTAATTATTTCTTCGGCTGTGCGACCACGTAAGTGTTTATCCTGCCTTATAATTATTTCATCAAAATTTTTCCCGGATATTTTTCCTATTTCGCGGATATCATCGTCTCGTCTATCTCCTGTTCCACTTATGATACCAACTTTATACGTGCCATCCAACCTGTTTACAAAATCACATAAAAGATTTAACCCTGCTGGATTATGGGCAAAGTCGGCAAGAAACTTAAAGTTTTTAAATTGAAAAAGATTAAGTCTGCCCGGAGTTTGTGAAACTGATGGAATAAAAGTATGCAGTGCCTGGCGTATGTCTTCAACTTTTATATTTCTAAAAAGATAACAGGCGAGTATAGATGGCAACGTATTCATAATATTATGGGTAGCCTTCCCGCCAAAAGTTATTGGTATATCAGAAACTTTTTCTACGCGTATTTTCCAGTTACCTTTCAATATTGTGACATACTCATTTTCATACACCGCTGCTATTCCACCTTTGTTACAATGTTGTCTTATACGCTTGTTATTTTCATCCATACTAAATAATGCTATGTTACAATCAAGATCTTTTTTCATTGCATATACAAGATCATCGTCAGCATTTAAAATTGCAAAGCCCTTCCTGAACACAGTTTCCGGCAATACTTGTTTTACCTTAGCCATTTGCTCAATTGTTTCAATGCCTCCGAGCCCCATGTGATCGGCAGTTACGTTGGTTACAATAGCTATATCACAATATCTAAAAGCAAGCCCGTTCCTCAGGATACCTCCTCTCGCACATTCCAGCACAGCAAAATCTACAGTAGGATCTTTTAAAACAAATTCAGCGCTTTTCGGCCCGGTACAATCACCTTTCATCATTAACTGATTTTGTATATATACTCCATCAGAAGTAGTAAAGCCAACCTTGTATCCCGCTGCTTTACAAATATGTGCAGTAAGCCTGCTTGTTGTTGTTTTACCATTTGTACCCGTAACAGCTATGATAGGAATTCTGCCATCTGCTCCTTTTGGATAAAGCATTTCCACAACCGGCTCTGCTGCATTTCTGGGAATGCCCTCAGATGGCTCAACATGCATACGAAATCCAGGCGCTGCATTTACTTCAAGCACTGCGCCACCATTTTCGGTCAAAGGTTTTTTTAAATGGGAAGCCATAATATCAATTCCGCAGATGTCAAGCCCGATGATTTTCGCGATACGTTCTGCTAAAAAAATGTTTACAGGATGTACTTCATCAGTTACATCTTTAGAAGTGCCTCCTGTCGATAAATTTGCTGTGGGCTTTACTAAAACCAACTCATCTTTTGGAGGAATTGTATCTAAGCTATAGTCTTTTTCATCCAACATTTTTTGAGTAAAGCCATCAATTTTTATTTGAGTTAAAACTTTTTCGTGGCCGTATCCGCGTCTCGGGTCTTTATTAGTTTCTTCTATTAACCATTGAATAGTGTGTACGCCATCGCCCCTAACGGAAGCGGGTGTACGCAATGCTGCGCAAATAAATTTGAAATTGATTACCAAAACCCTAAAGTCAAAACCTGTTATATATTTTTCACAGATAACATCACGTCCAAAATTTCTAGCTGCTTCCAACGCTTTTTCTGCCTGTTCAAAAGTGGTAATATTTGTAGTAGCTCCTTTGCCATGATTGCCATTTATTGGCTTAATTACAAACGGGTAACCTACTGTGTCAACAGCACGCTGGACAGTTTCATCGCCGTAAAGAATTATTCCCTTTGGTACAGGTACTTCTGCAGCGCCAAGTAGGTTTTTTGTTTCCTCCTTATCGCCGGCAATATCAACGGCAATGCTCGATGTTGTACCTGCAATAGTCGCTCTTATTCTTTGCTGATGTATTCCGTATCCGAGTTGCACAAGACTGTGTTTATTTAGCCTTATGTATGGAATACCTCTTTTAACCGCTTCTTCAACGATACTTCCTGTAGAAGGGCCGAGGCGGGTCTCCTCTCTTATTACCCTTAAATGTTGTATTTCTTCCTCAAGGTTATAATCAGAATTATCAATTAAAGCCTGCACAAGGTTAAATGCTGACTTAGCCGCATAAACTCCGGCTTCCTCTTCCATATAATCAAAAACTACAAAATATTCTCCATGCTTTCCGGTAGTTCTTGTTCTCCCGAATCCCATATCCATTCCGGCGAGCGTTTGTAATTCAAGGGCCACATGCTCAATCACATGTCCCATCCAGGTACCTTCTTCTACGCGTGATAAAAATCCACCAGGCAAACCTTCACTGCATCTATGATCATAAAGTCCTGGTAAAAGTTTTTCAAGGTTTACTTTAAAATCTTCGACTTTATTGGTAGGTAATTCTTCCATTTCCTCCAAGTCGAGCTTCATTTGAATAAGCCTGGAACGTCGCACACTCCAGTAATTAGGCCCGCGCAGCACTTTAATTTCTACAATTTTCATAAAGAAAAATGACGGTTAATTTTTTTGATTGATATGTTTCTGTTAGTAATTTGTAAGGTAGGAAAAATTAATTGTCAAAAAAAAATACAGTCGTACCGGCACAATCGGGTGCATTTCAAAATGTCGCTTTTAAGCGGCAGCCTTGAAAGGTGTCTTTGCTAATTCAATAATTTTATTCCAATCATTATTTTTCCTCACAACTCTCAGGTTAAGCATATGCTGTGCTCCCTTCCAACTCCAT
>DASYOM010000077.1:0-14510 GCA_036007765.1 Chitinophagaceae bacterium
GGTATAAGCCGTAAATACAAATTTCAAGATAACAAAGTATAGCATCGCAGCAGATTTCTGCGGAATGAAAGGATTCGGTAATTAAGTTTTATTTAGTATTCAATAGCACAAGTATTAGCTGACTCACAAAACCTTTGCTACGAAACTTGCGCAATCAGCGGGAGATGCTGGCAAAGTTATTTTATTAACCCTGATAACAACACTTTTGGAATATTTGAAGCAGATGAAAATACAGGTTAGAAAAGTTTGCTTTTTACTATACTTCATGCTTATCATATTTCTTTGAAACTATCTAAACACTATAACCATTTAACTGAGTTGTTAAATTCCAACAAAAGAAAATATTAATTCATAAGTTTAAGGTACCAACGATAAGACCAGGTTTACATACCAAGCTAAAACCATGGTGTAACGATGCTACCATTAAAAGCTCTAAATTCAAGAAGAAGGTTTTTAAAAAATTCAGTATTAGCAACAGTAGCTATTACTATACTCAATCCATTCAAAAAACTTTTTGCTTATTCTAAAAATGGAAGCCAGGTGCCTTCGTGGGTTGAATTAATTGAGTGTGCACGATGGTGTCCGACTGTCCATAATTTACAACCGCATAAAATTAAAATTATTTCACAAACCGAGGCGGAATTATATTATGATCCCGCAAGACTGTTACCTGTGGGGGATCCCAATGCAATATTTGTAACCGTAGCAATGGGTATTTTTCATGAGAACCTGTCAATTGCTGCATCTGAATATATGAGTGCAGTTGAGATGTACGAGATAACTGCTCCTGTAAAAATTGGTGAAACAGAACCGGTATTATTTGCAAGATTAAAAATAGTTCCATCAAATAAAAAAGAAAAATTAAACAGGGAGTTAATCCTTAAGAGAAGAACATCCCGGCTTCATTATAATGGCACGCCTTTAAAAAAAGAAACATTAGAAAAGATAAATAATGAAGCAGCAAAATTTGACCATGAATTCTTTTCTTCATCAGACCCGGAACTTATCGACTATGTAATTGAACTTAACGAAGAGACTTTGTTTCAGGATATAAGTGGAAAAGCAGATCGGGAAGAACTGGACAATTTGTTTCGCTATTCTGAGAAAGAAGCAAGAGAACATAAAGACGGCCTTTGGTCAAGATGCATGGGCTTCCCCGGTATTTTAATGAAGTCAGTTTTTGAACATCCCGGTAAATGGGATCATGGTTTAAAGAAACAATTCTTGTCAAAACATTACAGAGCTTCCTTTAAAGGCACTGCGACATTATGTTGGTTTGGCGGAAGGTTCAATGATACTAATGACTGGCTCCATGCAGGAAGAATGTTAGCCAGGAACTGGCTGTTAATTACTGAAGAAAATGCTTATTTACAACCTTTCGGTTCGCTGGTTACCAATACCAAAGCATATGAAAAAATCAACCAGAAATTTACACAGCCTAAAGATGATAAAAAAATATGGATGATCTTCAGGGCAGGATATAGCAAAGAACCGGTTAAAAGTTTTCGTTTAAGTACAGAAGAAATTATTATAACATAATGCGACACTTGTTTATATTATTTTATGCATGGTTATACGAGCTTTACCGTAAACCTGTAATGCTTACAGATACCAGCATGAAATTAATTTACATGCCAGGCTTTAACAAGCTCAGGGCTTTTAACTCCAAAGCAAGAGCTTATGCTGAATTCATTAAAGCAAAAAGAAAAGTTCCGGCTTATAAAGAATTCTTAAAAGGTTATCAATTTTCAAGACCTTCTTTCAAAGGCATTGTGCCCAACATACACGAGATACCTTATACTGATAAAGAAAATTATGTACAAAAGTTTACGATGGATGAAAGATGCGTAAACGGTATTGTGCCCGCCAATGGTGTAATTATTGATGAATCATCAGGAAGCAGCGGCACTGCTATAAACTGGGCAAGAGGGAAAACAGAAAGGAAAAGGAATGCAAGATTTATAAAGTTTGGCGTGCGTAACCTTCTTGGCACAGAACCTCTTTTCATAATAAATGCTTTTGCTTTGGGGCCATGGGCAACCGGTGTAAATATTACTATGAGCTGCGTTACATTCTCTAAATTAAAATCTCTTGGGCCTGATAAAACTAAAATTGAAAATACCATTAAGCATTTTGGCAAGCAGCACAGATATATCATAATGGGTTATCCGCCGTTCTTAAAACTATTGGTTGATAATACAGATATAAGTTGGAAGGAGTATAACGTTACATTCATATTCGGTGGCGAATCTATGTCCGAAGGAATGAGAGATTATTTAATTCAGAAAGGAATAAAAAAAATCTACAGTTCTCTTGGTGCATCTGATGTGGAATTAAATATTTCAGCAGAGAATGATTTCACCATTAGCCTTAGAAAATTATTATGTTCCAATGAGCAGTTACAGAAAAAGATCCTGAAGCATACAGGTGCATTACCTATGGTTTTTCAATTTAATCCTGCTGATTTTTTATTTGAAACATCTGATAAGGGAGAGCTGATCATTACGGTTTGCCGTCCAGGTTATATTGCACCAAAGATCAGGTATAATTTATACGACAGGGGGCATGTAATACAAATGAAAGAACTGTATGAAGTTCTAAAAGAATTAAATATTAAAGAGAAAGAATTAATAAGCCCGGCAACGGATTTGCCAATACTGTTTCATTATGGCCGGTCCAACATGACAGTATCTTTCTTTGGCTCTAATATAGGCCCGTCGGATATACAGGAAGCATTATATAAATTACCTGAGCTCGCATGCAGCATCCAATCATTTTGTATCGCCACTGTTGAAGATGCAGATGGAAATAAACAATTGATAATTTCTATGGAAATGCAACAGGATAAAAATCCATTATTGATTGATTTGAATAAAACACAAATTGATTTTTTTGAGCAACTTTCAAAAGTTAACCAGGACTACAGAGAAGCAAGTAAAATGTTATCCAACAGTAACCAGGCAATTATAGAATTCTACAAGTTTGGAAGCGGCCCGTTTGAAATTAATGATATTAGAATAAAAGCAAAATACATTCGGTAACGCCATTATATTTACTGATATTCAGAAATTTGCTTTAACAGGTCAAGTGCTTTCGGGAATCAAAGTCCGGTGCAGGCAGGTTTTGTACCAGAAGAAGAGGATTAGAAGTACAGTAGTGCAAGGGGTTCTGCGGGATGAAGGGAGTGGTTACTTTAAGTTACAGTTAATATTCAAGGCACAGGTACGCCCGGCACAAAACCTAAGGTGCATACCTGCGCCAATGCCGGGAAAACGATAAAAGAATTGAATTGAATGCATTGTTATTGTGAGTTACCATATTGATTTGAATGGCAAGCATTAATTTCATAATCCCGTTGGTCGGAGACGATACAGGGTTCCAAATCCTTTCAAAGCGTCTTTACAAACTTGGTTAAAATACTTACATTTTTACTGCTACAGTTGAGTACCCATAAGGGGCCTTCTATTCTTTTTCTTTTTATTAAGTAATACCAACATTGCAGCCGCAGCCGCTGTTATACTTAACGCTGTTAAAGCTATTGCCCTTTTATTAATTGTGGCAGGAGGTATGAAAATAAAGCCTGTGGCGTCTGCCACGGCGGGATTTTTTACATAACGTCCCCCGCCGGGCACAGCTTTTTTATTGAAATTATTGTATAGATCATGCAAATCTTTTCTCATTTGAGATCCTGTCATAGGCTTACCATGCCCCGTAGCCACGGTTTGCGGCTCAAGGTCCATCAATTCCTTTATAGATTGCTTTGCTAATTTCCAATCGTAAGTAAAATATTTGGGCGGACCCATTAATTTCTTTGTTTGAAAAAGTATTGATAAAGCTGATTGCTGGTTGGTAGTTATAAAAGCATCCCCTGCGATCAATACACCATCATTTTTACGGTATAGGCTTACGTGCCCTGGTGCATGGCCGGGTGTGTGAAAAAATTTCCATTCAGGTAATCCGGGCACAGTTCCATCTTCGCTTAAAACGCTGGCCCGGCCCCGGATATTAATAGGGCCTAAAGGAAAAACTACTGACATTAATGGCATAATACCTCCGCCTACTGTAGGGTCCGGAGGAGGGTAAGAAGATTTACCGGTTAAGTAAGGCAATTCAAGATGATGTGCATACACGGGGACATTCCATTCTTCAATTAATGTTTGTAACGAACCTGCGTGATCAAAATGAGCATGGGTAAGTATAATACAGGATGGCCTGGCACCCTTCCCAAAAATTTCAGATGCCATTTTCTTTATTTTAGATGCTGAAGTTTTAATTCCCGTATCTATCAGCGCCCATGTATTATCGTCAGGATTTGAGACCATATAAAAATTGACAAATATGTCTTTCATGCCCCAGACTCCATCTGCTACTTCAAAGTATTTTGAATCGTGCTTTGTGCGTGCGTCAATTTCGTGCAGCATAATAATTTATTTTAATGATCATATCTTAATTGTACCATTAAAAATGTATATAAAATCATGCCATTTAAACAAAATAAGGGTAATAAGCCAATGACGTTTACCCGTTAACGTTATACCCACTTTCAGGATCCTGTATTTTGCAATGTGAAAGGGTAATGGATCCCTTGATTTGTAAACAATAATGATACAAATTAAAGCACATATAGCTCCTGGTTGCTGTATAATTAAATGCTGTAATAATTAAATTCCCCACTGTAGCAATGATAGTTTTTTTCCCTGCCGACTCCCACAATCTATTGTGGGTTGCAGGACACCGCTATAGAGAGATTAAAACACTACCTGTGAAACCCCGATGATTGAAGATGCGTTTAACATCTGGGTTTCATCCCTCGCCAAACAAGCCATGTTATAAAAACCCTGCTGAGACAATCAGTACGTATGCGTTTATTCCGGCTGAAAAAACGGGTGGTAGTTATCGAATTGACGGATGGGCTCAAATAACTCAAGGATTGCAATATGGAAAGTATCAAGTATGGTATTTGACAATAGGAGTATCTGGAGCAACCGATGCAATTTTTTTTTAGGTAACAGTTTACCATCCTGCCAATGCATTTTTTCGTAAATAGTATTTAACATTATATATTCTTATGAAAAAGTTAGTTAGCATTGCAATTATTTTTTTATTCTTATCATCGTGTTCAAAAAAAAACGATAATTCAGCTAAACCGCCTCCGGTTGCAATGGATACAATTCATAAAACTTACCTCGCTCTCGGAGATTCCTACACTATCGGGGAATCTGTTGCCGCATCAGAAAGATTCCCTGTTCAAACAGTTAAAATACTACGGCAGCAAAATATTGATATTGTTGATCCTAATATTATCGCAGTAACAGGCTGGACAAGCGGCGATCTTTTAAATGCCTTAAATAACGATCCGCCAAAAAATAATTATTCAATAGTTACACTTCTTATTGGTGTAAACAACCAATACCAGGGTAAGTCTTTAAATGAATATAAAACTGAGTTCACCGAATTGCTCAGGAGAGCTGTTGTGTATGCAGGAAATAATAAGGCTCATGTGTTTGTGATCTCAATCCCCGATTATAGCGTTACTCCATTTGCCCAGGGATCAGATACTGCTGAAATTGCAAAAGAGATTGATGACTTTAATGCAGCCAATAGAGCAATAACCCTTAGTGAAGGTCTTGCTTATATTGATATCACTTCCATTTCCCGCGATGTTAAAAACGACCCTTCTTTGGTTGCGGGTGATGGGCTTCATCCTTCAGGAGAGCAATACAAAAAATGGAGTGATCTTCTTGCTCCCGTTATCTTGCAGAAAATTCAATAGCTAAAAGCTTATAGCTCAGTTCACAAAGCCGGTTATATTTGCTATTGAATGATAAGCAACACACTCTCACTTTATAAAAAGGCCTATGGGGGTCTTTCACCAGGCACGTGGTGGCTTTCACTTGTGATGCTGGTAAACCGCAGCGGCACTATGGTTGTGCCCTTTATGACCATGTACCTCACACAACATTATGGAATATCAATCGGGAAAGCCGGATTGGTAATGAGCTTGTTTGGGCTAGGTGCCATTACCGGGGCTATCATAGGCGGAAAGCTGGTGGATACTATCGGTTATTATTATGTGCAGGTAACGGCTCTTATAGGCGGGGGCGCAATGTTTATTATATTGGGGCAAATGCATTCTTATATATCCATTTGCATTACAACCTATATCCTTGCCGTAATGAATGAATCTTTCAGGCCGGCAAATACGGTAGCCATTGCACACTACAGCAAAGAGCAAAACAGGACGAGATCTTATTCTCTTAACCGGCTGGCAATAAATCTTGGATGGGCTGTAGGCAGTGCTTTGGGAGGAATTCTTGCAAGCTTTAATTACAGTCTTTTGTTTTGGGTAGATGGGATTACCAATCTCACTGCCGCATTATTGCTTTATATAACGCTGTCGCCTAAACGTAATACTGCCACAGAGAAAAAAATAAAGGAAAAAAACGTGGTGGTCAAAAATTCAGTCTATAAAGACAAGATTTACCTGGTATTTATTTTCCTGGTTTTTGTATTTGCACTTTGTTTCTTCCAGTTGTTTACAACTATACCGGTTTTCTTTAAAGAAGAATTACATCTTAGTGTTTTCTTTATTGGGATGATAATGGCATTGAATGGATTAATCATTTCTGTTTTTGAAATGATCACTATTTTTAAGCTGGAGGGCCGAAGGCCTTCTCTTCACTTTATATCCAGCGGGGTTATACTTGTATCCATTTCATTTTTAATATTGAACGTCCCGCTGTATAACGCTGCCGTAATTGCTTTAATATCCATGATATTTTTAACCTTTGGTGAAATACTTGCTATGCCATTTATGAATGCATGGTGGATCGGGAGAACGCTTCAAAATAATCGCGGACAATACGCGGCATTGTTCACTGTTGCCTTTGCATCAGCACAAACGGCGGGGCCCATTGCAGGCTCGCTCGTAGCTGAGCATTATGGTTATAAAGTTTTATGGTATGTTGTGAGCAGTATATGTTTATTGCTGGCCATTTTTTATTTCCGCTTGCAAAGAACCGAGCAATTACTTAAATAGAACAGGTCATTGTTTGCTGATCCATTAATAGAACCTTTACACCGGTTGAGACATCTATTATTACCAGGTATTTTGCCCATCTTTATCACATGCTCATACCTGAAATAGAACTCACTTCATTCCGTAATAAGTATTCGTTATTGAACACATAAGCATGCTAATGAATTTCTATTTCAATTGGTTGTATAAGATTGACCATATAGTTTCTTCGATCCGGTCACGTTGCATTGACAGAGTATCGCCTTGCTTATCGGTTGCCCTTGCCATCAATTTATATCGCCCGGCGGGTTTGAACTACCCAGCCGCTCTCTCACATCCCCCATGGAAATGTAATCACAGAACGATCATATAATTTTTCCTATACGGGGTATATAATCTACATTAAATACTTAATAGGGGAAAAAGGACATCTCAATTCTATATAATAATATCTAAGGCTTTCATGGCACATATTTGGACAAATAAACCGCACTATAAATCTGATAATGGAACACGCGGATCAATTAATGGAGGAAAATATATCAAACGATAATGAAATTATCGTTGATGATTTTAAAGCTTTTGTAAATAATGAAGAATTTCCATGTGTTGCGGCAAAAGCTGCTTTAAGTAAAGATCAGATTAAATTTTTTGTAGCGGATCACATGGCTTGCCCTAAAGATGATCAATCAATACTAAGCTTTCTTTACAATTTTATAGATCAATACCGCCTTTCTGAAACACAATTTCATAGTGCCTGTGTTATTTTTAAAAATCCTTTTCCTGTTAATGAGAAAATGTTTGATCAACTTCTTTGGATGCGGTTGCAGGTGTTATCAGATCTTGACGCTTTAAAATATGATCATGATAAAAGAGTAAGCAGCGATCCATCTTCGCCGGACTTTAGTTTTAGTTTAAAAGAAGAAGCCTTTTATGTAATTGGTATAAGCCCCGCCAGCAGCAGGAATGCAAGGCATTTTAAATATCCGGCTTTGGTATTTAATGCTCATGCCCAGTTTGAGCAATTAAGATCGTTAAACAGGTACGAAAAAATGAAGAATATTGTAAGAAAAAAAGAGATGGAGTTTTCCGGTTCAATCAATCCCATGCTGGAAGATTTTGGAAAATCATCTGAAGTGCATCAGTACAGCGGTATGCAACATGATAGCAGTTGGAAATGCCCGCTTAACTTTACCTAAAAAGATGAATATTATTCCTCCACGAAGTGGTACGGCTTTCATTTTAAAAAAAGGTGAGCGTCTTACCATTACTGATATACAGGGCGAGCAGGTATCAGATTTTATTTGCTTTAATTTCCATGATAGAAAAGAATATTTATCATCAGGACGAACGATTGATTATGCAGAAACCATATTTCTTACTAAAGGAAATTCTTTTTATTCTAACAGGAGTAATATAATGTTTGACATTTTAGAAGATACTGTGGGAAGGCATGATTTTTTACTTACGCCCTGCAGCGCCGATACTTTCAGAATTATTTATGGTGATACCAGTCCGCATCGTGGCTGTTTCGGTAATCTTTCTGAGGCATTAAAAGGATATAATATTGACCCTGATGCAATACCTGTATGCTTTAATATTTTTATGTATGTAGAGGTTGATGGCGATAACGGTAAGATCAGTGTGCTGCCTCCAAAAAGTAAGGCTGGTGATTATATAATTATTGAAGCCAAGATGGATCTGGTAGTAGGCATGACTGCCTGCTCTGCAGAAATGTCAAACAATTATTCTTTTAAACCTATAGGTTATATCATTGATAAAGCGGATTAATTTATGAAGCCTGCATCAAAGAATTTAAAACTATCCAACTCCTTAGCGCTTCAGTCGGACATTAAAAAATCATTCGCCTCTCCTTTTAGAAATGAGGGTAATTCCCTGGCTAAAGGAATAGAGCGTGCCGTAATCGAAATCAATAAATTAAAACCGGAACAAGGAAAGGGAGGCGCATTTTTAGGAATTAATTCAGCGCTGACTATTGACTTTAAAAAAGTAAAAAATATTTCCTTAGCACAAAAGAGTATTTCATTTGATGAAATAATCAAACAGGTGATACAAACTTTTGAAGGGCTGCCCAACTGGGGACACCCATTAAACATGAGTAATGTTTGTCCGCAGGAAAATATCGCAGCCATTGTTGCATCAATGCTTACACAGGTATTTTCACCCAATATTTTAGAAGGAGAATATGCATGGAATACAGCAAGAGCAGAACTTGAATCAGTGGCTATACTTGCAAATCTTGCAGGATGGAACGCACAAAAAGCCGGAGGAATATATACGTATGGTGGTTCAGGATGCTGGACGTATCATTTAAAATACGCACTGTCCAGGGTGTTGCCCGGCTCACGGGAAAAGGGAATAAGAACGGATGCTAAAGTTATTTGTTCTCAACAGGCGCATTATACAATGCTCAATAGCACTGACTGGTCGGGGCTTGGAATGGAAAACATTATAAAAGTAAAAACAGTAACCGGTTCCAATGAAATGGATATGGAGCACCTGGAAGAAGTTTTAAAGGAATGCTATGCTAAAAAAATGCCGGTTGCATCAGTAGTATGCACCATGGGAACTACAGATGCCAATGCGTTTGATCCTGTAAAAAAGGTTCGAAGATTACTAAGAAAATATCCTAACGATAGAAAATATGGAAAAGCATTTTTGTATTGCGATGCTGTAATCGGCTGGTCATGGATGACATTTAAAGATTATAATTTTAAAGAAAACGTACTCAGCTTCTCTGCACCTGCATTAAAGGCTATTGATAAAAATTATAAAGCCGTAAAAGATATTTTTTATGCCGATGCTTTTGGGGTGGATTTTCACAAGTGCTTTTCGCCTTTGGCAAGCAGCATCTTTGTTTATAAAAATGCTAAAGAGTTTGAGCAACTGCTCAGCCGGAAAGAAGCTGGCTATTTACAAAAACGCTCGCCTTACAATCCCCATAATTATTCGCTCGAAGTTTCAAGGTCTGCAGGCGGTTCTATGTCAGGATGGGCAACCCTTAAATTTTTGGGAGCCGAAGGTTTTCAAACGATGCTAGGTAATATATTAGAAAATAAAATTTACCTGGTTCATCAATTGCAAAAGCATAAAGATATTGTTTGCGTAAACAGTGAAGATACAGGATGGGTAACGCTTTTAAGAATATATGCCAGAGGTGTAAATGCAGCCGGACAATATGAAAATGAATTAAAAAATCCCACGTATAAAGCGGTGCTGAAGCGTAACAATAAAACAATAGATGCCATCGGCGAATTATTATGGAAATGGTTTAGAGAAGGCAAAAAAATAAATGGCAGGCCTACTGCTTATTTAAGTACAACCACAGGATTTAGACCAGCAACTTATAATGTTGATTTGAAAGACAAAAAAGCTGTGATCTATGCGATTAAAATTTACCCTGTAAATGTATTCATAACACGTGAATCAATGGACCATGCGGTGGATTGTATCGTGGCTGCAAGAGACGAAATAGTTGCAGATTAAACTTTTGATTTCTGTCCCAGGATTATTAATTAAATACTTTGGTTGAGTGGTTTCAATCCTTTTATATCGGAAGCTCATGCATCAAAAACTTTTGATCAGTTTTCAAGTTAGATTAACTTAATATTTTAAATTGTCGACATGAGGTTATCGCATTTATATTATTTGATCCATACACTTCTTATTATAATAATGATCACTCACATATTCATTCCTGCCATAGAACTTACTCCGTTCCTTAACAAATATTCACTATTGAGCAAATAGGCGCCTGAAGTAACAACAGCGTCGCCTTGTTTTAAGCCGTTAGATATTTCAATCATATTTCCGTTTTCGGCACCAGTGATTATTTTTCTCATACTGAATTTATCCGCGCCAGTTTGAATCCACACCATTGCTACATCCTTTGATCTCATAACTGCGTCTATGGGCACACTGAAAGCTGTTCGTTCTTCATTGCTCAAATAAATGTAAGCCGTCATGCCCGGTTTTAATTGATTGCCTGGGTTGGGAATACTTACCCGTAAAAGATTGATTCTTGTTTGCGGATTGACCTCAGGGCTTGCGAATTCAATGGCACCTGTAACTTTCATATTGCTTAACTGCGGTATCTGCACAATTACTTTTCCTTTATTGTTTATTTGTGAAAGCTGAGATGTGTATGCCTGTGTTTCCACCCATACAGACGAGGTGTTTGCGAGGCGAACCATCGATTGCCCTTCCATTACATAATTGCCTTCAGTAACATTTAGTTGTGTAATGTAACCCCCTATAGTGCTGTAAAATGTGGTCGTATATGATGTTTTATGGCTTTGCTCTAAGGACCTTATTTGTGAAGAAGTCATGCCCCATAAAAGCAATTTATGTTTTGCTGCTTCTACCAGTTGGTTAAAATTGATAACGCTCTTGCCTAATAATCCTCCTCTCTGCAGCAAAAGAATATATTCTTGTTTGGCGCTGTTCAATTCTTCGCTGTATAATTCATACACTTTTGTTCCTTTGGGAACATAGTCTCCAACATTTTTAAAATACAATCTTTCTATTCTTCCTTTTACTCTTGCACTGATATTTTCAATATTTTTTTCATTGAAGGTAACCGTCCCAGTTAGTACCATGTTATTGCCGAACCCTGCACTGCCGATCGTGTAGGTTTGTATGCCTGCGAGCTTAACCTGTTGTTCAGTTAGTTCAATTTCATTGGACATCTGCATGCCGCCCATTGAAGCCATGCTTTCTTTACCGGCACTATCCCCGTTTCCTTTACCGGCAGGCATTTTCATTTGATCATGTTGTGCACTATCAGCATGCATATTGTGCACAGGGATCAAATCCATGTGACAGATAGGGCATTCGCCCGGTTCGTCTTTCATTACCTGCGGATGCATACTGCAGGTATATTTGGTATTTGCTTCTGCTACCGTTTTTGTTTTAGAATTACACGCAGCGAGAAAAACTAAAATGCTTGCGATGATTACTAGTATTTTCATTTATTTTTTTACTTGTATAAAGCTTTCGCTTTCGTTTAAAAATTGTGCATTCACTACAACACTGTCGGATGGTTCCAAACCTGAAAGGATTTGTATTTTATCTTCCTGCTTTACGCCTGTGACAACCTTTCCGGCTCTGAAGCCTGAGCCTTCTTTTTTAAAAACAATATCATTAAGCCCAAGTGATAATACAGCGCCTGCCGGCAACCATGATGCCTGTTGCATTCCAGTGGAAATGGTTGCCTGGACCTGGCTGCCGATCGGAATTTTTGCAGCGTTGTTATTGATGTAAGCCCTCGCTGCTAATGATCTTGTTTCGCCTGAATAAAATGGTTCTATGTAAGAAATGATTGACCGGATTGGAGTAGCCGAAGTTTCTGCTTTTATGCTTACAATATCACCTACTTTAATAAGGCTCTGCTGATCGGCAAAAATGCTCAATGATACGAGAGCCGTATTTGTATTGATGACATTTATTATTGGCTGCCCCGCTTCTACATACATACCTTCTTTTAATGATAATTCTTCTGTTGTCTGCGAGAAATTACCGGCTGCCATTCCATTGTTTTCAACAGCCTTCAGTTTCATATTTGGCGAACCGGCATCAATAACATAACCGGAATAAGTACTGTAAACACTCACGCTGTAAAGAGGTTTTCCCGTAGCAATAATCTGGCTTATCTGCTGTGAAGTCATACCCAATAAAAGAAGCCGCTGTTTTGATGCACTGATAAGAGAGGCATTATCCGGATCATTTTTTACCAGGAAGATTAGATTTTGTTGCGAGGTCAATAATTCCGGGCTGTATAATTCCAGAAGCTTTTCGCCTTTCTTTATATATTGATACCGGTAACGAACGAAAAGTTTTTCAATCCTTCCTGCAATGCGTGCAGGCACACTACCTGCCTGGCGATAGTCATATTGTACAACTCCCAGCGCGGGTACTTCGATACTTTCCCTTTTTAATTCCAAGGTAGTTACCGGCACTGTAGATATTACAAAGGCATTGACCGGTTTCAAAAGAGCATCAAGAGGAATGTCCTTCTTTGAACTATCTGTTTTTTTGAAATGATCCGGCACCTGCATACCACCCGTATCATGTTGTTCCTCTTTTTTATTGTTGTTGCATGCAATTAAAAAAATGCCCAGGACTACAGTAACTATAATTTTAGAAAATTTTATGCTTTTGCCTGTATTTATTTTAGACATTTCCCGGTTCTTTCCTAAACAATCTTTATTAGTCAAACGAACATGGCCATAAGATTTGAAAAATGTAAGTGCATCCTTTCGTAAGTTCAAATCAAAAACCGGCATGGTATATTTTTTATTGTTTTCCATTATTCTCTTATTTCAAGTATTCTTTCCAGTTCCGCCTGGAGCACCAATATTTGTTGTAGCTGGTCAAAGTATTCCATTTGAATTTTATTAAATTGTTCCCACGCATCATACAGCACGAAAAGCTTTTCAGTATTTTGTTCATACGCAAGTTGTGTGGTTTGATAATTGCGCCGCAACGCAGGAATTATTTCCTTTTCATATTGGGTAACCTGTTTTTGCCTTGATATGATTTCAGCTTTTACAGAATAAGCGGCACCCAATGCTTCATTGATAACGGCTTCTTTTTGCTTCTCTTGTGATACTGCTTTCCATTTCAAACTTTCAATGTTAGCCTTTACGCCTTTTGATGCCCATCTTGCAAAAGGTATTTTGACCGTTGCCATCAATGTGTATTGCGCAGGTATATTTCCCAGCCCAATCATATGGTCATAACGCAATCCAAACTCGGGATTTAATTTTTGGCGTTCGAGGTTTTGCCGAAGGCTCGTAACCTGGATCTCATTATTTATCGCTGCAATATCGCTCCGGCTATCGAGAATAGACAAGCTGTCCACATTCGTTGCAGATAGATCTTTTATTACGTATATCGTGTCGATATCAAACGCATACATTCGATCGCGGTGCATAAGTGTATTTAATGCAATGCGTTTTTGCACCATGTCATTTTGTAATTGTACTTCCTGTGTATGTATATTTCCCAATGCGGCTTTTGCTTTATAATAAGAAGTAATGTCGCCTGTATTATTTTTGTATTTTATCTCAGCCGATTGTATCATGAAGTCAACGAGCTTCTCATTTTCATTTAATACAACCATCTTTTTTTTGAGCACCATCCATGCATAAAAGTTTTTCTTTGCTTCAGCATACAGATCATTTTGCATTGCATCTCTGCGTTCCTTTGTTACACTGCTCATCGCATTCATATAATTAAATTCAGCCGATTGTTTTTTTCTGTTCGGAAACATTTGCTGCGCAGAGATCATGTATTGCCCCACGCCGCCCGCACCATTTTTACCTTTCCAATATTTGATATTATACGGTGTCATCCAAAAGCCGGTTCCTATTTCCGGCGGCTCCCATGCATAAGCTCCTTTCGCGGCTTCGTCCTCAGATTTTATTTCTGCATCAAACATTTGCAGGTGCTGGCTGTGCATATTGATATG
>DASYOM010000078.1:0-1974 GCA_036007765.1 Chitinophagaceae bacterium
GTATCGTCTTCAGTAAATAATGCTTTGAACACATTCTGAAAATTCTCTCTCACTTTATTGAATGTATCAAGGAACTGCTTATTGGCAGTTGTTTCAACTTCCTCAATAGTTTGTAAAAGCGATTCCTTTGCCGTTACGAGATCATTTTTTTGCTCCAGGATAAATTCATAACGCTTTTTCATTTCAGTGAATGCCTCAATAGCTGTAGGGTTGATCTCACCCATATTTTCCAGCCGCTTCTTCATACGGTCATTCTTTTCCTGTAGTTCCTCTAATGTATATTCTGTTCTTCTTTCTTCATCCAGGATAACATCAAGATCTACCTTGAATTCCACGCTCAGCCGTTCTTTCATCCCTGCCAGTTGCAATTTTAATTCGTTCAGCTTATCTTTTATTTCATTCAAAAGCATATCAGCCTGCTCCCTGGATTTCTGTTTATTTCGTAAGCTGCTTTCCCTTTCATTCAACACATTGCGTAGGTTGTAATATTGCTGATCTGCTTCATTTAATTTTCTCTCCTCAGCTTCTTTATTTTTAAGCAAATTGATAACAGACGTTTCGAGAACGGATAACGATTCTGTGGTTTCCGTTATGCCCGTGGCAGATTCTGCTAATTGTATCTTACTGTTTTCTACCTGCACAGTAAGCTCATTTAACTGGTTAGTTTTAAAAGTAAATTCCTGCTTCAGGGCTGTAACCTTGCTTTGCTGGCGGGTTAATACAATATTGCTTTCATTGTAACCATGATTCGCATCAGTATATTGTTTTTCCGTGTCTACATAATCTTCTTCGGCAGTAATTATTTTTAATGTTAATTCACTGAATGATGCATTCAGATCATTTAGCAGCTCACGCGTTGTTACAATAGCATCCTGATTTTCTTTTAGCTGACCTAGCAACTGGCTGATCCTTTCACCGCCAGTAAGTTCAGCAACATGTATATTTTCTATTTTATTTTGAATAGAGAAAACCGTATTGGTAAGATCGCTAATAGCCATTTGGATTTCACTGATTGCATTTTCTTTTAATTGCTCATTGAAAGTTATTACTTCATTAGAGTGTGTATTGATAAAGGCTTTCAAGGCCAGCACCTTTTTATCCTGTACAGAAATTTCTTCGGTTAATTTTTCTAAATTTTTTACCCTCCCAATTTTCTTTCCTTCAAATAATCCTACACTGCCGCCACTAAGTGAATAATTCCCTTTTACATATTTTCCATTTTTTTCAAGCACTATGGCACCGTCGCTGTTTTGCAAAGCCATTTCATTCTCTGCAATGAAAACATTGTTCAACAAATAATTTGCAAGCCCCCTGTATTTATCGTCGAATTCAACAACGGTTAATGCATCTATCGTATCTTTTAAAACAGGCGATCGCAACAGTTCAATATCATTTAATTTATCAAGCAGGAAAAAATTTGCCTTTCCTTTTTTATTTTCATCCAGCAGGTGTATGGCCTGTAACCCTTCCTGCAGGTCATTTACAACATAATAATTAAGATATGGTTCCAGCACATTTTCAACCGCTGTTCTGTATTCTTCTTTTACATAAATTATATCAGATAATAATGGAGCATTGTGATTCCATCCTGTATTGTTGTGTAAAAATTTTACACTTTCGGGATAGCCTTCCATATTATCGATAAGGCTTTTCAATAAGTCATGTTCATTTTTCCTGGCATCCAATACCCGGTTTTCATCCGCAAGTTGGTTCTTCAATTTTTCAAGCAGCGCCTGGGTTTCCAGAATTTGCTCACGCGTAAATTGGTTCTGTTGCTGTAATTGCTGCAGGTCTCCTTTTTTTTGATTGAGCGCATCTTCCTTCGTTTGCCTTTCATTTTCCAATGCAGCTAATTGCTCTTTCCGTATGGTTTTTTCTTCTTCAAGCTGTGCAATTATGCGTTCCAGGTTTTGTATGGTAGTATCGGCAACGGCAACTTTTTTCTCTGATTCAAACTGATCACGTTGCAATAAC
>DASYOM010000079.1:0-6794 GCA_036007765.1 Chitinophagaceae bacterium
GTGTTAAGCCCTTACCCACAAGATCATCAATTTTTTTCCATTGCATATTATAGTTATTGGTTGGTTTTTGCGCTGTAACAATTAAAAAACAAAAAAAAGAAACTAACATTAAAACAATTCTCTGAGCTAAAATTTTATAAAGAGACATGTAAATCAATTTAATTAAAGATAAAAAACACGACCGGGTAGTTGTATCTAAAAATTCATTCTGAAGTTAAGATGCAATTTGCAGCTCAAATACATAAAGGGAAAAAGCTATAAAATCATTTTATGCTTTTACAAGTAAAGTATGCGTGTTGTAGATTCTGGTAATAAAATTTGAAATGGAAAATAATTCAAGTAACCAGGAATATTTTATTTGTTCAAAAATTATCAGCAATTATAAGTTGGGACGTCATCATTTCAAGTTATGATATACTTTTTGTACATCATCATCCTGCTCAAGGTGGTCTACAAGTTTGAGAACTTCATTCGCATGGTCTTCGGAAAGTTCAACTGTACTGGAAGGAATTCGGGTAAGCTCGGCTGTTATTACATCAACCTTTTTTTCTTCCAGCGCTTTGCTCATGTGGCCAAACCCGTTGAAAGCAGTTCGAATAATAATATTGCCCTCACCGTCTTCCCCAATTTCTTCAAGCCCGAAATCTATAAGATCCAGTTCCAGTTCTTCTATATCAAGACTTTTGTTTTTTATTTTAAATTCCCCCATGTGATTGAATGTAAAAGCAACACTTCCGCTGGTTCCAAGGGAACCGTTTGCTTTATTAAAATGCATGCGTACATTGGCAACTGTCCTGGTAGGATTATCAGTTGCGGTTTCTACAAGCAATGCTACGCCATGCGGTGCGTATCCTTCATAAAGCATTTCATGGTAATCAGTTTTATCCTTTCCCATTGCCCTCTTAATGGCGGCTTCTACCCTATCCTTTGGCATGTTAACTGCCTTTGCATTTATAATACAACGGCGTAAAGCAGAGTTGTTATCAGGATCAGGCCCACCCTGTTTTACAGCAATATCTATCTCTTTACCAATACGTGTAAATTGTTTGGCCATTTTATCCCACCTGGCAAACATGGTGGATTTTCTTACTTCAAATATTCTTCCCATATATATCAATAGTCAAATAACCAATATCAATAATCAAATAATACTAATTTCCGCAAATCTAAAATCTTAAACCTGAAATCTAAAATCTAAAATCATCGCTTACTTTTACCGCATGTCAGGAAATTATAGTTACGAAACGCTGTATACTTTTGTAAAAAAAATATTTTTGAAAATTGGATGCCCTGAAAATGATGCTGAAACAGCAACCTCAATTTTATTATCTGCAGATCTTCGTGGTGTAGATAGCCATGGCATAGCAAGGCTTTCAGGCTATGTGCGGCTATGGGAAACAAAGAGAATAAATGCAACCCCGGTTATTAAAATCGTTCACGAAACATTATCAACAGCTGTGGTTGATGGTGATAAAGGTTTAGGGTTGGTTGTTGCGCCATTTGCTATGAAAGTTGCGATTGATAAAGCTACGAATGCCGGCACAGGATGGGTAAGTGTAAAAAACAGTAACCATTTTGGCATATCAGGAATTCATGCAATGATGGCGCTGAAATATGATATGACAGGAATTGCTATGACGAATGCCTCAGCCCTGGTTGCCCCTACTTTTTCTGCAGAAAGATTATTAGGAACCAATCCGATCGCGGTGGCAATACCAGCAGGAAATGAACAACCTTTTGTCGCTGATTTTGCTACTACAACAGCGTCAAACGGGAAACTGGAAAACCTCCGGCGAAAAAACAAAAAAGCTCCTAACGGTTGGGTACAAACGAAAACCGGTAAGCCTTCGCTGAATGCAAATGAAGTTATAGAAGGAGGTTCTTTACTACCGCTGGGAGGTGACAGGGAGCATGGTAGCCATAAAGGGTATGCTTTAGGGTCAATCGTTGATATATTTTCCGCAATTTTTAGCGGTGCGAATTATGGCCCGTGGGTGCCACCATTCCCTCCTTATGTGCCCATGCCTGAAAATATGCCTGGGGAAGGTATCGGGCATTTTTTTGGAGCGATGAGGATTGATGCGTTCCGGCCTGTGGGTGAATTTAAATTTCACATGGATAAATGGATTAATAGATTTAAAAACTCTACACCAGTTGCAGGTGAAAAACGAGTGTATGTACCTGGAGAACCTGAGGCGGAATTTGAAAAAGAAAGTTTGAAGAACGGAATCGAACTATTACTTCCTGTTATTGAAGACCTCTACAAATTGGGTGAAAAATTTGGGGTTAAATTAGAATGAAAAAGATTTTTGAATAAATATATTAAGGAGATTTTGATAGTTGCTTCACTCAAATAAGGGCCAACTGAAAAAATTCCTGCTATATGTTACATTTGCAACTCTATTTAATAAAAAATACCGAAGGGAGAAGAAATGAAAGTAATGAAGTTTGGAGGCACCAGTGTTGGAAAGCCTGAAAGAATGAACGAGATCGCCCGCCTTATCACAAAAGATGAGGAGCCCAAAATTGTTGTTCTTAGTGCTTTAAGCGGCACAACAAATTCGCTCACTGAAATAAGTCAATCTCTTAGTAAAGGTGAAAGAGTTTCTGCAAAACAACGGATCGATGCCCTTGAATTGCACTATCAGAATTTTATAATTCAACTTGTGAAAAGCGAGGAGGGTTATAGCAAAGCGAAAAGCATAATTGCCGAGCATTTTGAATTTCTTAATATCATCCTGAAAATATCTTACAGTGAAGCTTTAAATAAAGACATACTTGCGCAGGGCGAGTTGTTAAGCACGAAGCTCTTTAGTGTTTTTCTTGAAGAAAAAAAAATTCAACATACATGGCTTCCCGCTTTGGATTTTATGACGATTGATCCTTCCGGGGAGCCACGGGTTGGAGGCATAAAAGTCAAATTATCCCAGATTTTAAAGCGACATAAAGAAAGCACTCTTTTTCTAACACAGGGATATATATGCCGAAATGCAAAAGGTGAAGTTGATAACCTGAAACGAGGCGGCAGCGATTACACTGCCTCGTTAATTGCCGGTGCTATCGGTGCATCAGTCTGTGAAATATGGACAGATATTGATGGAATGCATAACAACGATCCAAGGATAGTAAAAAAAACAAAACCTATAAGCCGGCTTAGCTTTGATGAAGCGGCAGAGCTTGCTTATTTCGGAGCTAAAATTCTGCATCCTGCAAGTATATGGCCCGCCCAATATTTCAATTTCCCTGTTCGGTTATTGAACACAATGCATCCCGAAGCTCCAGGCACCCTTATCGTGAGCGAAGCCGGTAGCGTAGGTGTAAAAGCGGTTGCTGCAAAAGATTTTATCACAGCTATTAAAATCAAAAGCAGCCGTATGCTTCTTGCCTATGGTTTTTTAAGAAAAGTATTTGAAATATTTGAAAAATATCAAACTGCCATTGATATGGTAACTACCTCAGAAGTTGCTGTATCGCTCACTATTGATAATGATGCTTACTTAAGCGAGATCATAAAAGAACTTGAATTGTATGGAACTATAGAAGTGGACGCTGACCAGACTATCGTTTCAATAGTTGGTAACCAGATTACCCAGACAGAGAATGTGCTTGCAAAAGTATTCACTACTTTATCGGGTATTCCTGTGCGAATGGTAAGCTACGGTGGAAGCCAGCATAATATTTCAATTCTTATTTCACGGGAGAATAAAGAAAAGACATTGCAGCTTTTAAATAAAGGATTGTTTGGGATGTAGGTTCTAAAACAGTTTGGTCAACTGCGTAAATGCCATGCTTTAGGTTTTGTAAAAGCACGTAACCCTGCATGTGAGAGAGTAACACCAAAGCCTGAATGCTTTCTGCCACTCCACGGCAGCGATGCGCTTACACGATCGCAACAATTCCAATAACCGCTTCCTGTATTTAATTGTTTTAAAATATTTTCAGCTCTTGATCTTTCACCGCTATAAACCGCAGCCGTTAAACCGTACGGAGTATCATTCATTAGTTCTATAGCCTCTTCATCATTTTTTACTTTCATGATACCAATAATTGGCCCGAACGATTCATCTTTCATTACAAGCATTTCATGAGTAACATTCGTAAGGACGGTTGGCTCAAAAAAATATCCTTTGCTGTCAATTTGTTTTCCGCCTGTTTCAACCATTGCTCCTTTTTGTATTGCATCACTTACCTGTTGTTCTAATGTGTTAAGCTGTTCTTTTCTTGTTAAAGGCCCAAAATAAATTCCTGCTTCTGTTGGCGATCCCACCTTCCATGATTGCAATTCTTTTACAAATTCATCTATATATCTATCATATATTTTTTCATGCACATAAATTCTTTCCACTGAGCAACAACTTTGGCCATTATTATAGAAGGCCCCGTCGGCAGTGGCGGCTGCAACTGCTTTAATATCTACTACATCACATGCCACATATAAAGGATCTTTCCCGCCTAATTCGCATTGGCAAGGAACCATTTTAACAGCCACTTTTTCATAAATGTATTTTCCCGTTTTATTTGAGCCTGTGAAAAAATATCCATCGAATGGGATGTCCAATAATAATTCACTCACTTCTTTTGCCCCGATTGTTACATGAAAAATGCTTTCGGGTACCCCCGCCTGTTTTAATAGCTTTTCAATTTCTAATCCTGTAAGTGTTGCATATTCTGAAGGTTTATACATTACTGCATTCCCGGCCAGTAATCCCGGAACAAATACATTTACGCCTACGAGGTAAGGATAATTCCATGCTGATATATTGCATATAACCCCCAGGGGTTCGTACGAAATCCTTTCTTCTAAACCTGTTTCGGAGTTCATTATTTCATCTGCTAAATATTTATTTGCATTTTCCGTAAGCCATTTGATGCGATTGATTGCGCCATTTATTTCATTACGTGATTGTGGTAATGGTTTGCCAACTTCATTGGTGAGCGTAAGGGCAAGAAGCTCTGTTTTTTGTTTAAGAAGCTCTGAGAATTGCTTTAATACGTTTATTCTTTCTACAAGAGAAGCCTGTTGCCATGAAGGCTGAGCCAATTTAAGTTCCTGGAACTTTTTGGCTATACTGCTCTTAGTATCTGCTTCAACGTCACTGATTATTCCTTCTGTTGCAGGGTTAATGATTTTCATAAACTACTTATTAAATAGTATTGCGGACAGCCTCTAAAAAACCTGCCTTTATATTTTTTGAAAAGTGACTTTGCTGATTTAACATTCTCTCGGGATGCCATTGCACTAACAGCATCAATGCTCTTCCATCAGTATCTTTTCTTTCCATCCCTTCGATTATTCCATCCGGCGAGATCGCATTTGCTACCAACCCAAATCCAGGCATATCAACACTTTGATGGTGCCCGCTGTTTATAATTCCTTTTTCTTCGCCTATAATTTTATATAAAGCCGAATTTGGATCTATATCAACCATGTGTTCCCTGTCTTTTTCTTCTGCAAATTTTGAATGATTGTATTTCCCAAACGCAGGAATATCCGGTACTAAGGTACCTCCGTAGAAAACATTTACAAATTGCAATCCCCTGCATATTCCCAATAAAGGTTTTTGAGTTTCTTCAATGTGCTGCATAATTTTCCATTCAAATTCATCCCTCTTTTCATCTATATCATTTGGGTCACAATATGAAAGAAATTGTGGTTGGTTGTATAAGCGCGGGTTGATATCATGGCCTCCTGATAATATAATCCCATTACACCTGTCAATAGCATTAAAATTATTTTGTTGATAACTGAGTTTGATTATTTCTACACCCTCTTCCTCCTTAATCCAATTCTCATAATTGAAATATTTAGATCCTTCACTAATGCCAATCACGATATTCTTCATTTTACAATATTTTAATCGTAGCAGTCTTATACATATAATACTCAGATTTAAAGACCACTTAAATATAACTGTTTAAAATCCTCCCTGGTAACGGGTTTTGGGTTATTAGGATGTGCGAAATCTGCTATCGCAAGGTCCGCTAATGTTTCTACATGTTCTTCCTTAACACCAATGTCTGATAATTTGTGCGGTATATTTATTTTTGAATTAAGATCAAATAAATATTTTACTACAGCTTCTCCCGTGTCTTCCTTTAATTCGAGAGTCGTGGCAATTCTTTTAAACTTATGCTCAAAGCCTTCAATATTAAATCGCATGCCATAAGGAATATTTACCGCATTAGCCAAGCCGTGGTGTGTATCCAGCAAAGATGAAAGAGGATGTGCCAATGAATGAACCACACCCAATCCTTTTTGAAAAGCAACTGCACCCATCAATGAAGCGATAAGCATTTTACTCCTCGATTCAAGATCAGGATTGTTCACGGCTTTTTCCAAAGAATCATTAATTAACGAAATGCCTTCCAATGCAATGCCATCACACATAGGGTGCGGCATTTTTGCAAGAAACGCTTCCATATTATGTGTAAGTGCATCCATACCGGTAGCTGCGGTAATAAATGGAGGCAATTCCATAGTTAGTAAAGGATCAGTGAAAACAATTTTTGCCAATAACTTTGGAGAAAAAAGAATTTTCTTTTGATGAGTTATTTCATCAGAGATAATAGCGCTCCTGCCAACTTCACTGCCTGTGCCTGCAGTAGTAGGGATCGTAATAAAATGCGGAACATCATTGGTAACATAAATATCTCCACCAATAAGGTCGTCATATTTAAAGAGATCTTCACGATGATTTACTCTCAAAACAATCGCCCTTGCAACATCCAATGCCGCTCCTCCGCCAATTCCGATAACAGCATTCCGCTGAGTGGCATCATATACACCCGTGCCA
>DASYOM010000080.1:0-8827 GCA_036007765.1 Chitinophagaceae bacterium
AAGCAGATATTATGATGCTGGAAAATAGTGGCTGTGATATCTTATTTCTTCCCGGCGAAAACGAAATTTACCCTGATGAAAATGCAAAAAAGAAACATTTTGATATTGGATACCTTGAAACCATCCTTGAAGGAAAATACAGGCCCGGGCATTTCCAGGGTGTCTGTATGGTTGTAGAGAAGTTACTGAATATTGTAGAGCCAACGCACTTATTTCTCGGGCAAAAAGATTTTCAGCAAAGCCTTGTTATAAAAAAGCTTGCAGGCTTAATGCATAAAAACCTGGAAATAATAATAGCCCCTACCCTACGCGAATTAAACGGGCTTGCCATGAGCAGCCGGAACTTAAGACTAACAGACGAAGAAAAAGATATCGCCGCAGAATTATACAAATCACTTGTTCAAATAAAAAAAGAATTGACCCCGGGTAAAATTCAGAAATTGAAGAATAAGGCAATATCTAAACTTGAAGATTGTGGTTTTAAAATTGATTACCTGGAAATAGCTACAACAGGAAATCTTGAAATTATTGAAAATTTTACATCCTCTAACGGCCTCATAATTATAGTTGCAGCATATTTAAACAATGTAAGATTGATAGATAACCTCATGGTAACGACCTAAATGAAATCTGTTTCCTATCTTGTACGCCTGTATGAATAAAAAGATTTTATCAGCGTTAAAATATATTTTTTTTCTTGGCATTGGTGTTTTTTTAATGTGGTGGCAACTCAGCAAAATGACGGCATTGGAAAGAATACAGTTTCATGATTCATTGCAAAACGCCAATTATTTAGTGCTCATTCCAATTGTAATTATGGCTCTGCTTAGCCATCTTAGCAGGGCAGTGCGCTGGAAAATTTTAATTGAGCCAATGGGATACGATCCTTCCACTCCAAATGCTTTTTATGCAACTCTATGCGGATATTTTGCCAATACATTTATACCCAGGGCGGGTGAAGTATTGAGGTGCACACTTCTTGGGCGTTACGAAAAAATTCCCGTAACCAAACTCATTGGAACCATACTCGTAGAAAGATTTTTTGACTTGTTTTGTTATTTGATAATTATCCTCTTTTCAATTCTAATACAACTGAAAACCGTAAGCAATTTTGTAAAGAAAAAAATTTCAGAAATTTCATATAACGAAAATGTAATCCCTCTTTGGGCAAAATTGATAGCCCTCCTGGTTGTTATTTATATGATAGCTCAACTTGCAAAATGGCTTTTTAAAAGACATGCCAATCACAGGCACATTATCAGGCTTAAGGGCATCCATATTGGCCTGAAAGAAGGGTTTTCTTCTATTAGACATTTAAAAAAAAGAAACTCTTTTATCTTGCATACCATATTTATATGGTCCATGTATTTACTTCAGATTTACGTTGGTTTTAATGCACTTTCGTCTACCGAAGGGCTTGGGATACCAGCGGCATTCAGTGTGTTATCTTTAGCTACCCTTGCAATGATTGTAGCACCAGGCGGCATAGGAGCTTTCCCGGTAGCTGTTCAGCAGGTATTGCTGATTTATAAAATTGATAATATTTCTTTTGGCTGGCTTATGTGGGGAGCAACAACAGGTATAATAATTGTCGCTGGTTTTATGAGTTTTGGATTATTAATTTATAATAACAGGAAAAAAATGAAGCAAGGCAGTAAGATTGTTGACAGAATATTTACAAAAGAACAATTGAGTGCACAACTCAATCGCTGGAAGCTTTTGGGAAAAACGATTTCCTTTACAAACGGAGTTTTTGATATATTACATGAAGGGCACATAAAAGTTTTAATCCAGGCAGCTTCATTTGCAGATATTCTTATTGTAGGAGTAAATTCAGATGCATCTGTAAAAAGATTAAAAGGCAATGATCGGCCAGTAAATAGCCAGGATTCAAGAGTGATAATGCTTGCCTCCCTTTTAATGGTGGATGCAGTAATTATTTTTGAGGAAGATACTCCGCTGAATTTAATAAAGACCGTGATGCCTGATGTGCTGGTAAAGGGAGGAGATTATAATGTTGATACAATTGTAGGTGCGAAAGAAGTCACCGAAAATAATGGTAAGGTAAAAGTAATCCCCCTGGAACCTGGTTTTTCAACAACGGGGATTATAGAAAAATTAAAAAAATTATAGTATTATAACAGCAATGGATAAGCGTAAAGTAATTACAAGAGATGTCAGCTGGCTCGCCTTTAATGGAAGAGTATTGCAGGAAGCAGGTGATGAAACAGTTCCTCTAAAAGAAAGAATTAAATTTCTTGGAATATTCTCAAGCAACCTCGATGAATTTTTCAGGGTAAGAGTAGCAACACTAAGGCGTATGATTGAAATTGGAAATAAGGTTAATATTAAGGCTAATATTCACCTTGAACAAACGCCGGATAAAATCCTGGAGGAAATAAATCTTAAAGTAACAATCCAGCAAAATCAATTCAACCGTACCTGGACCAACATATTATCGGAATTAAAAGAACAAAAGATTTTTCTTGTTAACGAGAAGCAACTGAATCGTGAACAACAGAAATTTATATTTGCTTATTTCAATGATTCCGTAAGGAGCAACATTGTGCCTCTTATGCTAGAAAGTATCCAGGCTTTTCCCACTCTTAATGATAAATCTATTTACCTGGCATGTAAGCTTTCAAAAAAGGATGCAAGTATCCCACAAAAATTTGCTTTAGTTTCAGTTCCTTCGCGTCTCCCGAGATTTATTACACTACCCTCGACCGAACAGGGTAATTATATTATTTTACTTGAAGACATTATCCGCTTCTGCCTGCCGAATATTTTTTCATTTTTCGGGTACGACACCTTTTCTTCAAATCTCATAAAAGTAACAAGGGATGCAGAAATTGATATTGACAACGATGTATCCACTTCTTTCATTCAAAAAATAGAAAAGGGTTTAAAAAACCGTAAAAAAGGAAAACCAGTGCGCTTTGTATTTGATAAAGATATTGACAGCGGGCTACTCAACTATCTTATTAAACGACTTGGCCTGTCAGATAAAGATAATATTCAATCCGGTGCAAGGATACATAATTTCAAAGACTTTATTAATTTTCCAGAGGGAGTATTCCAGGTAAAAAATCCACGAAAAAAACCTTTTATTCATCCGCTCTTACATAATGCGGACAGTGTTACAAATGTTATTTTAAAAAGAGATGTGCTCCTTAATTTTCCCTACCATTCATTTGATTCATTAATTGATCTTTTAAGAGAAGCAGCTATTGCCCCTGATGTGGTGAGCATAAAAGTAACCTGTTATCGCCTTGCTACCAGATCTAACATTATTAATGCGCTAACTAATGCAGTACGTAATGGCAAGTCTGTAACCGTGGTACTTGAACTAAGTGCCAGGTTTGATGAAGAAGCAAATCTTGAATGGAAAGAAGTATTGGAAGACGCGGGGGTAAAAGTTTTCCTAGGTGTTCCCAATTTAAAAGTGCATGCCAAGCTTTGTCTTATAAAGAAAAGAAAAAACAATCATACCGTTCATTATGGATTTGTAAATACAGGTAATCTTAACGAAAAAACGGCACAATTATATGGAGACAGCTGCCTGCTAACAAGCAATCGTCATATTATGGCTGATGTTAATCGTATGTTTAATTACCTGCAAAATCCTAAGAATGTGCAGCCATTAAAAAATTGTAAAAGGCTGCTTGTTAGCCCGGTTTCTATGAGAAAACAAATCCATTTTTTTATTGATAAAGAAATTAAAAGTGCCAGGGAAGGGAAATACGCTTCCATAACATTAAAATTAAATTCATTGAGCGATGAAGAATTAATCCTCAAGCTTTATGATGCCGCACGCTGCGGTGTAAAAATCAAAATGATTATCCGTGGTATATGCTGCATGTTTACAGAAAATAAAAAATTTAAGAAAAAAGTTAAGGCAATCAGCATTGTTGATGAGTATCTTGAGCATACCAGAATTATTATCTTTCATTACGATGGAAAAGAAAGAACTTTTATATCGTCTGCCGATTGGATGGTGAGAAATTTAGATCATCGTATAGAAGCGGCATGCCCCATTCTTGATAAGGAGATACAACAGGAATTAAAAGATATACTCCAGATCCAGCTTGGTGATAATGTAAAAGCCAGGATTCTTGACAACGAGCTTTCAAATGAATATGTACAGAATGAAAACGACAAAAGAATACGCTCACAAATTGAAACATACAATTATTTATTAAAGAAAAAATATACACTTCTTGAAACTCGCGGCAATTGATATTGGGAGTAATGCGGTGAGGCTACTTATTTCTGAAGTAACAATTGATGAGAAAAAAAATCCATCATTTAATAAAGTGTCTTTGATAAGAGTTCCACTAAGGCTTGGCTTCGATGTATTCGAAAAAGGTAAAATTTCAGATTATAAAACAACATTGCTTCTCCATACCATGAAAGCTTACCTTAATTTATTGCAGGCTTACGAAGTAAAATACGTAAAGGCATGTGCTACTTCCGCTATGCGTGATTCAACAAATGCCGCAGATATAATTTCATTGGTAAAAAAAGAAACAGGGATTGAAATAGAAGTCATCTCAGGAAGCGATGAAGCATCCTTCATTTATGAAAACCATGTGGCAGAAAATCTTGACAAGGAACATTCTTACCTCTATATTGATGTAGGTGGTGGCAGTACTGAACTTACATTTTTCAGCAATAGCAAGCTTGTGTTCAAAGATTCTTATGACATTGGTACCATAAGGCTGTTAAAAAGCAAAGTAAGTGATGAGGTATGGGATGAAATGAGAGAAAATATAAAAAATAAAACCCGTGGTCACAAAGAAGTAATAGCGATCGGTTCGGGGGGAAATATCAATAAAGTGTATTCGCTTAGTAAACGTAAGGACACAAAGCCTCTCCCGCTTGATATGCTTCGTGATTTTTATAAAGAATTAAGCAACGTATCGCTTGAAGACAGGATATCAGTTTACAAATTGCGTGAAGACAGGGCTGACGTAATAGTACCAGCCTTGCAGATATATGTTAACGTTATGCGCTGGGCGGGCGCCACAGAAATTTACGTTCCAAAAATCGGTTTGGCCGATGGGCTCATACAGCATTTATGGGAGGAAGTGAAGGAGAAAGAATCGAAAATTGAAAATTAAAAGCCTCAAAAGTTTATAGTCATGGTTAAAAAAATTTATAGTTTTGCGAAGGTTTCAGGTTGGCAATTTTGCATTTTTTTTCATCGTACATCAAACATCGTACATCATACATTTCTATTGCGTCTTTAAATAAATAAATATTTATATTTGCCGTCCAGCGATAGCTCAAAAGGATTTGTTTTATTCTAACGCAGAGCCATCTCCCACGTCGCTTTTTCTTACTTTAAAAATAACATTATGTCAGTGGTTAAAGAAGTAAAAAAAATTACGACACATACATTGCTAAAAATGAAACAGGGAGGTGAAAAAATCTCCATGATCACTGCATATGATTTTTCATTCGCAAAAATTTTTGATGCTGCAGGAGTGGATATAATTCTTGTAGGAGATAGCGCAAGTAATGTAATGGCAGGCCATGAGACTACATTGCCCATTACGCTTGACCAGATGATTTATCATGCGTCTTCAGTAGTTCGTGGTAGCAGCCGTTCCTTGATTGTTGTTGACCTGCCATTCGGAAGCTACCAGGGCAATAGTAAAGAGGCCTTAATTTCTACCATAAGAATTATGAAAGAAACCGGAGCCCATGCTATCAAACTGGAAGGTGGTGAAGAAATTATTGAATCCGTAAAAAGAATATTAAGTGCAGGCGTGCCCGTTATGGGACACCTTGGCCTTACTCCACAATCTATTTATAAATTTGGCACCTATACGGTAAGAGCAAAAGAAGAAGTAGAAGCCGAAAAGTTGAAGAAGGATGCGATGTTATTACAGGAAGCAGGCTGCTTTGGAATTGTGCTTGAAAAAATTCCGGCGACGCTGGCAAAAGAAGTTTCAAAAAATTTATCTATACCCGCCATTGGTATCGGGGCAGGTAACGATTGCGACGGGCAGGTTTTGGTTATGCATGATATGCTTGGTATCAATACGGAATTTAAGCCAAGATTCTTACGCCAGTATCTTAACCTGCATGAGGAGATAACGGAAGCTGTTCAAAAATATATCGGGGATATAAAGTCTAAAGATTTTCCAAACGAAAATGAACAGTATTGAAATAATGTACGATGTTGGATGTGCGATGTGCAAAAAACTATGAACTATAAACTTTGAACTGATATCTAATCAATGATACCTAATAACTAAATTAAAACGCATGCAACGGTTTCTTACCGAATTAAAAATTTCGGAAAACAATAAAGGAGTTTCAACCGGAACAAAATGGATTTCATCTTTAGGTGAAAAGATTATAAGCTCCTCTCCTGTTGATGGAAAGAAAATTGCGATTGTAAATGGGTGCGATAAAAAAAGCTTTGAAATTGTTATACATGTTGCACAAAAAGCATTTAAAGAATGGCGACAGTGGCCAGCTCCCGCCAGAGGGGAAATAGTAAGGCAAATAGGAAATGAACTGAGGATTAACAAGGTGAATCTTGGAAAACTGGTCAGTTATGAAATGGGTAAAAGCTTACAGGAAGGGTTAGGTGAAGTTCAGGAGATGATAGACATTTGCGATTTTGCAGTTGGATTATCGCGGCAATTGTATGGTCTCACGATGCATAGCGAAAGGCCGGGCCACAGGATGTATGAACAATACCATCCTCTTGGCATCGTAGGAATTATTTCAGCATTTAATTTCCCGGTAGCTGTATGGAGTTGGAATAGCATGCTGTCAATGGTTTGCGGAGATGTTTGTGTATGGAAGCCTTCTGAAAAAACGCTCGTGTGTGGTGTGGCCTGCCAGCAAATAATTGCGAAAGTTTTTAAAGAAAACAAAGTTCCCGAAGGAGTTTGTAATCTTGTTACAGGTGGCAGGGAAGTGGGTGAATGGCTATGTAAAGATGAGAACGTTGCATTAATATCAGCAACAGGTTCTACAAGAATGGGTAAAGTAGTAAACGCGACAGTTGGGGCCCGCCTTGGTAAAAGCTTACTGGAACTGGGTGGCAATAATGCCATCATCATTTCAAAAGAAGCCGATTTGGATATGGCATTAATCGGTTGTTTATTTGGTGCCGCTGGCACGGCAGGACAAAGGTGCACAACTACCAGGAGAATAATTATTCACGAAGCTGTTTATGATAATTTCAAAAAAAAGTTAGTGGCAGCATATAAGCAATTAAAAATTGGTGATCCGCTTAAAGAAGAAAATCACGTGGGGCCGTTAATTGATAAAGATGCAGTAAACATGTACCTCAATGCAATTGAACAATGCAAAAAACAAGGTGGCAAATTTGTAGTTGAGGGCGGAGCTCTTGCAGGTAAAGGCTTCGAAAGTGGATGTTATGTAAAACCCTGCATCGCAGAAGTAACCAATGAAATTGAAATAGTACAGCATGAGACATTTGCCCCAATCTTATACCTTATAAAGTATAAATCATTGGAAGAAGCAATAGATATTCAGAATGATGTGCCCCAGGGTTTATCCAGCGCAATTTTTACTCTTAACATGCGTGAAGCAGAATCTTTTCTTTCGCATGCAGGTAGCGATTGCGGTATTGCTAATGTAAATATTGGCACCTCAGGAGCCGAAATTGGCGGAGCTTTTGGAGGAGAAAAAGAAACAGGTGGCGGCCGGGAAAGTGGAAGTGATGCCTGGAAAGCGTATATGCGCCGGCAGACTAATACAATTAATTATACTGATAAGCTTCCGTTAGCCCAGGGCATTAAATTTACAGTATAATAATTCAAAACACTAAAAACAATATCCAATCATTTCCGTTATAACTTTTTATTCATTAACATAAAGATTCCATAATCTTGGACAAGCGGACAAAGTAGTTTAAAAAAATTCTAAATATTGTGATACTAAAAAAATACCTAAAATATGATAACAAAAATTAAACATTATTTCATAGCTGCTATCCTTGTGGCTTCTGTGCCATTTGCAACTTTTGCCCAGGGCACATCTGAAAAAAAAGAAACACCTCACAACTGGCATGAGCTTGACAAAACTGAAACAGGATATTATGGAATAAGCCTTGGTAAAGCTTACGAATTTTTGAAGAATAAAAAAAGCAAAACCGTAACTGTTGCTATAATTGACAGTGGTGTTGACACGACGCAGGAAGATCTGAAACCTGTATTATGGAAGAATCCCGGTGAAATACCGGGCAATGGAGTTGATGATGATCACAATGGTTATATTGATGACGTGTATGGATGGAACTTTATCGGCGGGAAAGACGGGCGTAATGTTAAACAAGATTCTTATGAAGGGGCAAGGGTTTATTGGAAATTAAAAGCTAAATATGGTGATGACATACCTGATTCCAATACTTTAAAACCTGAACAAAAACAGGAAATCGCTGATTACCTGAGGGCGAAAGGTAAAGTAGTAGGGGGTACGGATCCTAAAGAACTTATGTTTATGAAACGTATTCTGCCAGGATTGGAAAGAGGAGATTCTGTTATAGCAAAAGATCTTGGTAAAACTGAATATACCGGCAATGACCTGAAATTATATGACCCAAAAAATACTGATGCAAAAACAGCTGCAAGCATTTATTTAAGCATTGCCCAGCTTAATGATAATTACGATATATCTAACCAGGATATATTAGATGATCTTAAGGGGCAAATCCGGAAAGGAGAATCAGCAAATACTCCCCCGGAAAATTACAGGGCTGAGATAGTTAAAGATAATGAGGAAGATATTACTGACAGGTATTATGGAAACAACGACGTAATGGCCGGAACCCCCATGC
>DASYOM010000081.1:0-17275 GCA_036007765.1 Chitinophagaceae bacterium
CGGTTCCTTTTATTTATGGTAAACAAAATTTCTTTTATCCCGTAAAATTGGGTGTGCAGCAACAGGTATTGCTCGGTAATAAATCAAATAAAAACGGCGTAAGCATTACTGCCAACTATGGGGGTGGCTTGTCTCTCGGCCTGTTGCGGCCTTATTATTTGCAGGTGCAAAAGGGCAATGATCTTATTTATGTGAAATACGATTCACCCGACAGTTCACTTTTTTTAAATGGCCCTATCTATGGCGGGCCTACATTTGGTAAAGGCTGGAGCGATCTCACAGTTACCCCGGGATTGTATGCAAAAACTTCGCTTAGATTTGATTATGGAGCTTATAATGAAATTGTTTCAGCAATTGAAGTGGGCTTAACAGGGGAATATTATTCCAAAAAAATTCCCATACTTCTCGGAAATACTCAAAGAAAATTTTTCTTCAGTGGCTTTGTCGCAATACTTTTCGGAAAAAGAAAATAGATCTTTTTGATGGTCTTTTAATTTTTAAATCAATATTTCTGATGATTGATGAAATGATAGCACAGGAAATTCCTAAGGCAAAAAAACCGGACTGGTTGCGTGTTAAGTTACCAATTGGAGAGGAATATAAACACGTAAGAAACCTTGTTGATGCACATAAGCTTCATACAATTTGTGAAAGTGGAAATTGTCCTAATATGGGTGAATGCTGGGGAGAAGGAACAGCTACTTTTATGATACTGGGAAATATCTGTACCAGGAGCTGTGGTTTTTGCGCAGTCGCCACAGGAAGGCCTCTTGCTGTAGATTGGAACGAGCCCCAAAGGGTTGCTGAAGCAATTCACCTTATGAAAGTTAAGCATGCCGTTATTACTTCTGTGGATCGTGATGAAATTAAAGATGGCGGCTCCATCATCTGGTACAATACTATTAGGGCAGTGCAGGCTTTAAACCCTGATACAACAATGGAAACCCTTATTCCTGATTTTAAAGCCGAAGAAGAAAATATTCGACGCATTATTGATGCTGCACCTGATGTAGTGAGCCATAACATTGAAACTGTTGAGCGGCTAACCCGTACCGTTAGAATACAGGCGAAATACTGGCGAAGCATGGAAACACTGAGAATTTTAAAGAAGGGTGGAATGCGCACCAAGAGCGGCATCATGCTTGGCCTTGGAGAAGCTAAGGAAGAAGTAGTACAAACAATGAACGACCTCAGGGAAAGTAATGTAGATGTAATTACAATAGGGCAATACCTTCAGCCTTCGAAAAAACATTTACCTGTTAATCGTTTTATTCATCCTGATGAATTTGCAGATCTCCGTGAAATCGGTTACCAGCTTGGCTTTGACTATGTTGAAAGCGGCCCCCTGGTTCGTTCTTCCTATCATTCTGATAAGCATGTGATAAAAGGATGGGGCAGAGAGAAATGGCTGAGTGAGAAAATGAATAGTAACTAAAAAATTATAAGATTAAGATATTTCCTGTTTTATCTCCCACACCAATGCACTCGCTCCAAGAATCGCAGCATCAGATTCTTTTAATTCACTGAATAATAATTTTACTTTATTCTGAAATATCGGAAGAAGATTTTTTTCCATGCTGTCTTTTACCGGATCCATTAGCAGCTTACCCGCTTTGATAACGCCACCAAATAATATTATAGCCTCAGGCGATGAAAACATAACAAAATTTGCCAATGCTTCTCCTAAAATCTCTCCTGTAAATTTGAAAACTTCTTTAGCTATATTGTCGCCTTTTAACGCCGCATCATAAATTTGTTTTGCTGTGATATCTTTATGTACAAGTTTTCTAAGCAGGCTTTCTTCGTTCAGTCTTTCTTCAAGCATTTCTTTTGCAGTTAATGAAATTCCTGTAGCCGAAGCATAAGTTTCAACACTGCCCCTCATGCCAGTGCCCCAATGAAGGCGGCCCCCCGGGCGTATAGTCGTATGGCCAAGCTCGCCTGCAAAACCATCGTGCCCTAAAATTAAATGACCGTTAGCAACTATGCCACTGCCTACACCTGTTCCTAAAGTGATCATGATGAAATCTTTCATGCCCCGAGCCGCACCATACATCATTTCACCAACCGCAGCCGCATTGGCGTCATTGGTTAGCGAACATGGTTTTTTAAATTTTTTCGTAACGAGTTTTGCAAGTGGAATAATTCCTTTCCATAAGAGGTTAGGCGCATATTCAATTGTACCATTGTAATAATTTCCATTTGGAGCTCCAACACCTATGCCTTTTATCAAATCATCTCCTCCTATTTCTTCAATTGCAGGCCTTACTTTATCATATAGTTCGTCAATAAATTTTTCTACATCATTATGTTTATTAGTGGCTATATCTCCACGATTTGAAATTATGCCACGATGATTTACAATTCCAAATTTTGCAGATGTGCCGCCTATATCTATTCCCAGGGCATATTCTAAAGGTTGCTCTTTATCAATTTTTTTTACGCCTGTACTCATAATAAAAATTTAAATTTTCCTAAGCCGGTTGTGCTTCAAATGCTCCTTCTGCTGAACTTATTTCACTTACATCTTCTACCGGGGTTTCATAATCAATTCCCTGTCTTTTTAAAATACCTTTAACTACGAATGCAAATAGAGTAATATAAGCAAAACACACTACAGGCACCCAGTATGACTGGTGTATTCCATAACCTACAACATTACTTTTTGATTGAAGAAAATCTGCAAGCTTCCCTTGTATCGGCGGGATAATTCCGCCACCCAAAATCATCATGATTAAAAAAGCAGATCCCTGAGTAGTATATTTTCCAAGCCCTGCTATTGACAATGTAAAGATTGCAGGCCACATAATGGAACAAAATAATCCCCCGCTTAAAAATGCATAGATGGCCAGGGTACCGGTACTGAACAAACCTATCAGCATTCCCGCCATGCCTAATAGCCCAAAGATCAATAAAGTCCTTGCTGGTTTTTCTTTACTTACATAAAACGCGCCTATTTGAATAATCACACATACGATATAATAATACAGTATGCTCACATCATGTTTGGAAATAGCATTTACCGCCAACACGATTGCAAAAGCAACCAGGGGAACTATGAATGTAAGTAACTGTTTCGTTGCCGGCTTCAGGTCGAATGCCGGGATCGAACCCACCCAACGCCCTATCATTAAACTACCCCAATACATAGAAACAAATACGGCGGCTTGCGAAGATTGAAAACCTCCAAAGTCGGGTTGCTTTAATAATTCACTTAGGTTGCTTACAATAGTAACCTCTGCTCCCACATATACAAAAAGCGCCAACATGCCTAAGACCAGTTGAGGATATTTCATGGCTCCCCAGCCATCGGGATTTTTTCTTGCACTTACATTTGAAATAAGTAAACTTAACACTACAACTGCAAGCGCCCCAAACAACCATTTCATACGATATGTTTCCAGGTTGTGTTGTTCTAAAGCAGTCAAGATCTTTACATCTGTTTTATAGCTGCTGAATACAGGCACAAACATAATTATCAGGAGTCCTGTCATTATCAATAAAGAATAAAGTGCCTTATTTGCTTTTTCTGTTTTTTCTGTTGAAATCCCGTCAGGGACTTTTTTGGAAAAATAAAATAATGCAGCTGCACCTATAAAAAGTATTCCTACGCAGGTATATAAAACGATTACTTTCCCAAGCCCTAATCCCGCAATCTGGTCATCAGTAATAGTAGCAGTTGTGCCGAACAAGGCAAATGCAACTACAAGCGGGCCTATCATCGTTCCGAAAGAATTAACGCCTCCCCCAAGATTCACCCTGCCGGTACCTGTTGAAGGATCTCCCAACATAATAGCGAATGGTTGTGCAGCAGTTTGTTGTAAAGAAAATCCTAACGCAACAATAAAAAGTCCTACCAGCATTCCTGTGAAAGTATTGGCGTTCACCGCTATGATCATTGCTACAGCGCCTAATGCTGAAAAGAGCAAGCCATAGACGATACTTCTTTTATAGCCCCACTTTGCCACAAGATCCTTACCTCCAAAAGCTCCGTAGGCAAACAACGCAAGTGCTCCTAAATAGTACGCCAGGTAAAATGCAAAATCAATAAGCTGGCTTTGAAACTGGTCAAGCTTAAAATAATGTTTGCAAAAAGGAATAAAAACACTATTACCGGCAGCTATGAAGCCCCAGAAAAAAAATACAATTATTAATGTGCTTAAGGCGCCATAATTTGTCGGTACAAATTTGCCTCCTGTAATTTTTGGTTTAGCAATATTCATTGCGGGAGTAGCCATCGTAAAAATTTTAAGGCTGAAAGTAGATGAATTTTTTCAAGGTATCAATTTTCATTAATAATTTTTTAATAGGAAAATGATGCTTAATTTGAAACGACTTTTTTGAGCATATGGAAATAATTCATGTAAGCGCGGAATGTTATCCAGTTGCCAAAGCCGGCGGCCTTGGTGATGTGGTAGGGGCTTTACCAAAATATCAAAACAAACTGGGGCATATTGCAAAAGTTGTAATGCCCATGTACCGTACTAAATTTTTGTACGAAAATAATTTTGATGTCGTACATAAAGGCGCTTTCGGACTTTCTCATTATTGGTTTGATTACACCATTATAAAAGAGTCGAATAATAAAATCGGATTTGATTTATACCTCGTGGATATTTTCGGATTGCTAGATCGTGAAAAAATTTACGGTTATGATGATGATGACATGCGCTTCACTGCTTTCCAGATTGCCGTTGTTGACTGGATAGGTAAATGGAACCACCATCCTGATGTTGTGCATGTGCACGATTATCATGCAGGGTTTATTCCATTTATGATGCAGCATTGTTATGCTTACAGGCACTTGGCTTACATAAAAACCATTCTAACTATTCATAATGCGCAATACCAGGGATGGATGGATTGGAGCAAGTCTTCTTATTTACCCGAATGGGATTCTTTCAAATGGGGATTGCTTGAATGGGAAAAAACAATTAATCCTCTTGCAAGCGCCATAAAATGCGCTTCAAAAGTAAATACCGTAAGCCCGGGATACCTTGAAGAATTGCGTTATGATGCCAATGGATTAGAAATGTTATTTCAGTACGAAAGAGGTAAATGTTTTGGTATCCTCAATGGAATTGATGCAGATGTATGGAACCCTGCGACTGATACATACATCGAAGAGAATTTTAATGAAGAAGATTTTAAAGTTAAAAAAGCCGCAAATAAAAAAGTCTTGTGCGACGAGTTCAACCTCGACGAAACAAAACCACTTATAGTTTTTATTGGCAGGCTCGTTGGCGAAAAAGCGGCTGATCTATTACCTGCAGCTATAGGAGATTCAATATATTACATGGAGGGGAAAATGAATTTTTTAATACTAGGAAGCGGCGATCCCCAGGTTGAATACCAGCTGGAGAATCTAAGGGGCCTGCTATTTGGTTATTATAATTCGAAGATAGGCTATAATGAAAAGTTAAGCCACCAAATGTATGCGGGCGCGGATTATCTATTAATGCCCAGCAGGGTAGAGCCATGTGGCCTTAATCAAATGTATGCTTTGCGATATGGCACTATTCCTATTGTGAGAAACACGGGTGGGCTGAAGGATACTGTAAAAGATTTTGGCGGAGAAGGAGGCTTTGGTATTTGTTTCGATGTAGCATCCGTAGGGGAGATATGTAACGCGGTACATCGTGCTGTGCAATTATACGAGCGACAGGAGAGGTTTAATGAAATAAGAAAACAAATCATGCAAATAAATAATAGCTGGGAAAAGAGCGCAGAAAGGTATATAGAGTTGTATAATTTGTAGGTTAGATATCAAGTATCAGGTATCAACTATCAAGAATCTATTCTTAGAGGAAGAATTCTTTATTATCAATTCTTAATTCTTAATTATTAAATATCAATTATTTTAACCCCTAAATCTAAATATATGTGGATCAGCAAATCATTAATAGCAGTAGTACTTGGAGGAGGTGCAGGAACACGCCTGTATCCTCTCACAGCCAACAGGAGTAAGCCTGCTGTGCCTATTGCGGGTAAATACAGGCTTGTTGATATCCCAATATCAAACTGTATTAATTCTAATATAAACAGGATATATGTGCTCACGCAATATAATTCTGCCTCATTGAATAAGCATATTAAAAACACATACCAGTTCAGCGCTTTTAGCACTGGCTTTGTTGACATTATGGCTGCAGAGCAAACTCCTGATAATCCCCAGTGGTTCCAGGGAACTGCTGATGCGGTGCGACAGTGCCTCAGGCATTTGGAGAACAATGAATTTGATCATGTCCTCATACTTTCAGGTGATCAATTATACCAGATGGATTTTGGAAGCATGTTTCGTACACATGAAAAAAATGGAGCAGACATTACAATCGCCACCATACCAGTCACAGAAAAAGAAGCTACTGAATTTGGAATTTTAAAATCTGATGATGAACATAAAATAACTTCTTTCATTGAAAAACCCGGTTATGATAAACTCCCCGATTGGCTTAGTGATACAGGATCAACTATGCACAACCTTGGAAGAAATTATCTTGCTTCAATGGGTATCTATCTTTTTAAAAGAGATGTGCTTTTTGAAATGCTGAAAGATAAAAACAAAGAGGCAACTGATTTCGGAAAAGAAATTATCCCTTCATCCATCAAGGATCATAAAGTATTTAGTTACCAGTATGACGGATACTGGACAGATATAGGAAATATCGGATCGTTCTTCGAAGCAAACCTTGCATTAACCAAAGATGTACCTGAATTTAATTTTTTCGATAATTCAAAAAAAGTTTATACCCGCTCCAGGATGCTGCCTCCTGCTAAAGTAAGTGGTTCAAGAATGATAAATACGTTAGCTGCTGATGGTTGTATTATTCTTGCTGATCATATTGAAACCTGTGTAATTGGCATAAGAACGAGGATTGGCCATGGCTCCCACATTTCTAATTGTTACCTTATGGGCAGCGACTTTTATGAAACAATTGAAGAGATGAATTATGCGGCAGAACGGGGGCTTCCCAAACTGGGCATTGGAGATAATTGTTATATAAACATGGCGATCATAGATAAAAATTGTCGTATAGGCAATAACGTTAGGATAGAGGGCGGAAGCCATCTTCCTGATGGGGACCATTCATTATACACTGTTAAAGATGGGATAGTTGTTGTGAAAAAGGGAGCAATTGTTCCGGATGGATTTACGATTTGAAGAAAGGCAATGGTTTCGCTAATTAATTTATTTTTATCATAGTGTAATTTTCACACTAATTTTTTTACTAAACGATTGCTATGTCATCAAAACAATTGCTACCCGGCCAGCGTCTTAGCTTCGGCCAGATTGTAAATATGAGTTTTGGATTTTTTGGGATTCAGTTTGGTTTTGCATTACAAAATGCCAATGTATCCCGCATCTTTCAAACCCTCGGTGCGGAAATTGATAACATAGGATTTCTCTGGATAGCCGCTCCTATCACTGGTTTACTGGTTCAGCCGGTCATTGGATATTTAAGTGACAGAACGTGGCACCCAAGATGGGGCCGCAGACGGCCATTCTTTTTTATAGGTGCAGTCCTCTCTGCTTTTGCACTTTTTTTGATGCCGCAATCCACCGTACTTTGGATGGCTGCAACATTACTATGGGTGCTTGATGCTTCCATAAATATTTCAATGGAACCTTTTCGTGCATTTGTTGGTGACAAACTACCATCATCACAGAGAACAACAGGTTTTGCAACACAAACATTTTTTATTGGATTGGGTGCAGTCATCGCATCACTACTCCCCTATATTTTTACCAATGTTTTTCACATAAGTAATACAGCGGCGCCCGGCGTTGTAGGTGATTCAGTAAAATATTCTTTTTATATAGGAGCGATTATTTTTCTTTCGGCGGTATTATGGACCGTTCTCACCACAGACGAATTTCCACCAGAGAATATTGAAACATGGGAACAGGAAAAATTAAAAACGAAAGGAATATATCACGGTATTGCAGAAATTACAAAAGGAATATTTACAATGCCAGCCACAATGCTCCAGTTAGCAATTGTACAATTTTTTACATGGCTTGCATTTTTTGCAATGTGGATATATACTACATCGGGCATTGCACAAAATACTTTTGGTACTACCGATACTACTTCCAAAGTTTTCCAGGATGCAGGTGATTGGGTGGGGGTAATGTTCATGGTGTATAACGGCGTATCAGCAATTACTGCATTCATGCTCCCTGCACTTGCAAAGCATATAAGCAGAAAATATACACACATGCTTTGCCTCATCGTTGGAGGGGTGTGTCTTATTTCAATGTTCTTTATTAAATCGCAAAATTTATTGCTGTTGCCCATGATAGGTGTAGGGCTTGCATGGTCATCAACACTCACTATGCCGTATGCGATACTTGCCGGCGCACTACCGTCTAACAAAATGGGTTTTTACATGGGAGTATTTAATTTCTTTATTGTGATACCCCAAATTGTTGCAGCAGCCATCCTCGGTTTTTTTGTTAAAAAATTTTTTAATGAGCAGGGAATATATGCACTTGTTATCGGTGGCGTATCTATGGTGATTGCAGGCCTTTTAAATTTTATAGTAAAAGATAATGATGCACTAGCAACTCCCGATGTACTTAAGTATGAATTGGTAGAAGGATAAGCAGCCTCTCTCCAACCTCTCTTCTAAGGAAAAGGAACTAAGTTAAAAAACATGGGATATATATTTTTTCTGAAATTATAAAATGATTTGTATGAAAAAAATTGCAACATTTTTAATTTTTAATTTCTCGTTTTTAATTGTTCTTTTTTCTCAAACAGCAAACATAAAATGCTACCCGACCAACTGGTGGGCAGGCATGAAATGGAACAAGCTGCAGGTAATGCTGCACGGTGATAAAATCTCTGAGAAATTCCCGATGATAAAAATGGGGCCTGGTGGAGTTAAGCTGGCAACAGGTGTTCGCCTGCTAAAAATAGACCGCGTTGAAAATCCCAATTATGTTTTTCTTGACCTTAGAATTGAGGCTACAGCTAAGCCGGGCAAATTTTCTTTTCCTTTTTTAAAAGATATTAAACTTGATTATGAATTAAAGGAACGCAGGCCGGGCAATGGCGTCAATTTCGCACAGGGTGTTACTTCGCGTGATTTTATTTATTTAATAATGCCTGACAGGTTTAGTAATGGCGATTCCTCTAATGATCGCGTACCGGGTATGAAAGACCAGAGCCTTAACCGCGATTCTGTTTTTGAGAGGCATGGCGGCGATCTGCAAGGGATTCAAAATCACCTGGATTATTTACAATCATTAGGTGTTACTACTTTATGGCTAAACCCTGTAATTGTAAACGATATACCCAACCGGACCGAGCATGGTTATGCATTTACAGATCATTATACAGTAGATCCCAGGATTGGTGGTGACAAAGGTTATGAAGAACTGGTACAATATGCCCACGCGAAAAACATGAAAATTATTCAGGATGCAGTTTATAATCATGTTGGTATAAATCATATTACGGTTATAGATATGCCAATGAAAAGCTGGCTGCATGAATGGCCGGTTTATACAAATACAACTTATAAAGATCAGGCAGTGTTTGATCCACATGGAAGCGTTATTGATAAACAAAAAATGACTGACGGATGGTTTACAACTCAAATGCCTGATCTCAATCAAAGCAATGAATATGTCGCTAATTTTTTAATTCAGCATGCCCTATGGACTGTGGAGGAATTTGGCGTAGATGGCTGGAGGATTGACACGTATTCTTACAACGATCTTAATTTTATGAACCGCTGTAATAAAGCACTGATGGATGAATATCCAAAGCTTACTATGTTTGGTGAGACATGGGTTCACGGCGTGCCTAATCAAAGTTATTTTGCGCAAAATAACTTTGACATTCCATTTAAAAGTAACCTGCAGGCAACAACAGATTTTCAAGTGCTATGGGGCATCACCGATGCGATGACAAAAGATTTTGGATGGACAGATGGTGTGAATGTTTTGTACACAACACTCGCCCAGGATTTTGTTTATAAAAATCCTATGCGTGAGGTGATCTTCCTTGATAATCATGATATGGCAAGGTTTTTTTCAGTTGTAGGGGAGGATGTCGTAAAATATGAATCTGCTCTTGCCTGGTTACTAACGTGCAGGGGCATCCCACAAATTTATTATGGTGATGAGATTGGGCTTACAGGATTTACTTATCCAAACGACGGGCATGTGCGCCAGGATTTTCCCGGTGGATGGATTGTAGATTCACTCAATAAATTTACAATTGCTGGTCGCAGTGCGCAGGAAGAGAGAATATGGCGATACATTGCAAAGCTTGCTAATTTTCGCAAAACTTCTTCCGCGATCACTACAGGAAAACTGATGCAGTATGTGCCGCAGGATGGTGTATATGTTTATTTCCGGTATGATAATAATCAAACTGTAATGGTGGCAATGAATACATCCAAAGAACAAAAAATGATTTCTCCCGGAAATTATTTGGAGAGAACAGACGGCTTTTCAAAAATGAAAAATGTGATCACAGGTGATGTAACAGGCCTTAAAGATTTTTATCTAGATGCAAAAGGCAGTGCGGTATATGAGTTGATGAAATAATACCCGAAAGTGGCGTTTGCTTTATATATGGCAAGAATGATATCTTCTATCGTTCTAGTAACACGTTAAAAAAGGTATCCTTAACAAGCCTTTAAAATCAAGTAAGCCATAATAATATTTTCCCGATATCCATAAAACCTTACAGAATTGAAGCATGAATAAAAAAATTAATTGCAGATACTTTTCTAAAGCCTTCTTCTTATATATCTTTCGCAGAAATTTATTGTATGTCAAAAAAGAAATGGCTGATTGTGATACCTTTAATATTAATGCTGGCCTATCTTGCAGGCCCTTCGCCAGCCAGGCCTTCTTATTCTATTTCAATGCCTGTTGTCCCTGCATCTGCATTTTTACTGGAAAATTATATTTTACAAAAAGAGAATCAGCATCATTTAAAGCCAGATAACCAGGCACGGATCATTTGGTACAATGATAGCCTGAAAAATAAAACGGATTATGCAATCGTGTACCTGCATGGATTTTCAGCATCACAATTTGAAGGCGCTCCCACACATGAGAATATTGCAAAAATGTTTGGCTGCAATTTATATTTATCAAGGCTGGCGGAGCATGGTATTGACACCGTAGATGCATTAATTAATTTAACTGCTGATGAATATTGGGAATCTTCAAAAGAAGCTTTGGCTATTGGAAAACAGATTGGTAAAAAAGTGATTTTGATGGGAACATCCACCGGTGGAACCAATGCATTGCAACTGGCTGCAACTTACCCCGGAGACGTTGAGGCGCTAATTTTATTATCTCCCAATATCGCGATAAACGACCCTAATGCATGGGTATTAAATAATCATTGGGGTAAGCAAATTGCAAATATGGTAAAGGGATCTCCTTACAATACCGCAATGGATACCAGCGCGGTTTATAAGCAATATTGGAACTATCAATACAGGCTGGAAGCTGCTGTTGCTTTGGAAGAATATCTTGAGACAACAATGACCCCTGGAACATTTAAAAAAGTGAAGCAACCGGTCTTACTCTTATATTATTATAAAGATGAACAACACCAGGACCCTGTTGTAAAAGTATCTGCTATGAAAGAAATGTTTGATGAATTGGGCACAAAAGCAAATGGCAAACGGGAGAGTGCACTGCCAAATACAGGTAACCATGTTATTGCATCACCCTTTAAATCGCACGATGCAATAGGGGTGCAAAATGAAATTGAGAAGTTTATGGAGGAGATGTTGGGTTTGAAGAGGGTGGAATAATTAAAACTGTTTTATTGATTGATAGAAAGAATAGACTGTACTAATACCATTATAAAATATATGAGCTCAACATTTGTGTATAAATGGCGATTTTGTGGGGGCCCGTCCAATCCAGTAATAACTTCACCTGACATTTCTAATTAATAAAATTAGGTTAGAATAAAATGTTTTCAGTGTGGCCACTAATAACTGCAACACAATATCTCACAACAAAAAAATAGCAATGAATAAACTTTCTGTCGCATTATTCCTCATAAATGTCTTTTTCGCACACTATAAAAAATAAAAAAGCAAAATATTTTTGTATTGACACATAGATATCTATAAATCTTATTCATTAAAGGAAAAAACTCAACTTTATGGCAGAGCAAAACAACATCGACAGTTACATTGCAGGCTTTCCAAAAGAAACTCAAAAACTTTTGCAGCAGGTAAGATCAATAATAAGTAAGGCTGCGCCTGCCGCAGAAGAGGCCATCAATTATGGAATTCCTACTTTCACACTGAAAGGCAATTTGGTTCATTTCGCAGGTTATAAAAATCATATAGGATTTTATCCTGCACCATCAGGAATTGAAACATTTAAAAAAGAATTGTCAATATATAAAGGGGCCAAAGGCTCGGTTCAATTTCCCATAGATAAGCCAATGCCATTAACCTTGATAAGTAAAATTGTAAAATTCAGGGTGAACGAAAACATGGAGAAAACCAATGCTAAAATGAAAAAAAAAATGATTTAAAAAATAATGTATCCTTTGCCATAAAAAGAAAAATTATGATCAATCTCTATTTTCATTCTCCTGGTAAGTTCGTTAAAACCGGTTCCGGCATTTATAACATTTCAAAGATGTAAACTGTTTTTTAAAGTCAGTGATTCAAAATTAAAATAAATGTTTGGTAGTTCTCTTCTACTAAGGTTTCAATTTTGAATCGTGGTTCATGTCTTCACGAATCATGGTTTGCTGGTTGTTGTTGATTGCTATGCTACAAAATCATCAGCACGAACACCAGACAACGGCGGTGTTTAGGCTTTGCTGATAGAAGTTTTTTGGAACACCTGCAAAGGCATAAAACCACCTGCCTGTGGCCAATCTACAAGCAATCGCTTTAATGCTTAAATGTTTGTTTAAGCATGAGTTTTAATACGTTCAAATCATCTGTTTCACTTTTTCTATTGATACTATTATATAAAATCACACCTTTTTCGTCAATTAAAAATATTGCAGGTATTGGATTTATTCGATATGATTCTATTATATGCCTGTTATTGAAAATGTGCATCCAATTCAAACTTTTTTCACTAACCATATTGGCCATTTTTATACTATTCGTATCTAACGAAATGGCAACGATCACAAGATTATCCTTTTTATATTCTTCATTTATTTGTTTTAAGTCTGGCAGCTCTTTTATACACGGCCTACACCAGGTTGCCCAAAATATCACCAATATATTCTTGCCCAACAATGTGTCACTATTTATTAACTCATTATGAATTGAAAAGGCAGAAAAAGCGGGTGCTTTATTGCCTTCATCTAGAGATTGTTTAAGAACTTCGATTTTACCCTCTACTAATATCCTGATTTTAGAATCTTTGATGTTATTCTTTAGGTTCTTTATGTAAAATGAATATATTTCATTATACTTAGCGTTGGAAGTGGGAGCAATTACAAAAAATGAAAACAAATCTATAGTGTAGGGATTGCTTATATTCTTCTTTACAAAATCAAGCTTTGCCTTTAAAGAATATTGTTGTTCAGAGAGTCTATAATCAGTAATGCTTTTGATAAGAGTGTAATACCTCTGTCTTTGGATATCGCAATATTTAGTATACCTCTCATAAAGCTCTTCAAAATTGTATACATTCCGTAATTTAAATTTAATGCGATCTCCTAAAGCAAAAGAGTCGCCTATTTCAACTATCATGTGCCTTCTGTATCCTATGAAATATAGAGTATCATTAACTTTCAATAAACTACCGCCGAAATAAATCGAAAAAGAGCTTTGAGTTGATGAATCCATATTAACCAGATAAGTATTAACCATTTTACCTCCACGGGTTAATTTTGAAGTTTCTGATAACACCTTACTTTCAGAATTCTTGACTAATAATGTATCGTAGGTTAATCCCATTGGATATATCAACTGAAAGGTTGCATAAAATTTCTTTTGGGCTGCTGAAGCTATAGATACCGAAGAAAAACTAATTATAAGAAAAAACCTCATGATAGTTTAATTTGACAGAAAAGTCAGTGTGCCTTACGACACACTTTTTAAAGAGAAAGATTGAATTCATGTCAACTTTTACTTCTTCATAGCATCGTTACCCACAAAGTTCTTAATTTCTGTTGTTGTATTTCCTTGTTTAAAGTTTCGTCATCATCATACCGGTCTTTTGTATGTTCAATTATTGTGGATTTTAAATTCTCCAGGGTTACACTCTTTTTAGAATATACAGGCTTTATCTCATTTTCATTTACACCCGTTACCATAACTTTCGTTGCGATCCATGAAGTATATAGCCTTGGAATGGTTACACCCATTATCATTCCGGGCAAACCATTTATTGAACAGGGACCGCCAGGGATCAGGATTTCATCAGTATAAAAGGCAAACACATATACGCTGTCAAACATTATCGCAACGGCTTTCCTGCAATTAAAGCCGGCAATCATCCTGTTTTCGTTGGTAATCTTCCATTGAAGTTTTCTTATAGAATCTTCTATGCTTAAATCAGAGCCCCATATATTCTTTTGCATATTCAATTTGCCGGTTTTATAATCGCTAAACCAAACGTTTTCTTCGTCATCTTTTTTCCAGAAATCAGGTATTTTTCTTGATTGCTCATCCCAATGATCAAATTTGTAAACGCTCCTGTCATCAGCAAAAGTGAACTTATAATAGGCTGTTTTAAATGTTGGAAGCTTATCTTTTAAGTCTTGTAACCAGGAGAAATTAGCTGTCGTTTTTTGAATATTTGAAACTACTTCATATTCTATTACTGCCTTGCTTATAAATTGCTGTGCATGCGAAGGGGCGGTAAAGAAAATGAATATCATTATACAAATGATTTTGTTTTTCATAATAATATTTTTAAAAATTTATTTTGCCGGCGTAGTCTTGTTTTTATTTTTAAAATCCCATGTAAAGCCAATTAAAAAATATCTTTTCAAACGATCATTGACCACTTCGGAATAGATATTACCATAGAAATTTCTTTCTATCCCGATATTTTGATTTAAGATATCTCTTACTGTAAAATAAGCGGTGAATTCATTGTTCTTAAAAGTGCGTTGCAGCCTTGCATTCAAAATATGATTATCAAGCTTACTATTGAATTGTAAAGTTTTTTGCCGGTAATAATATTGGTAATCCGTAATAACTGACCATACTTTTTTAATATAGACAGTTCCATTGAAAGAAAGCTGATTTGAGTTATAATGAATTTTTGTATCGTTTTGAGAAGTTGTATTGCTGTTGTAAGAGAATTCATTTTGTATTGAAAGATCATATTTTTTCTCTTTAGATTTTGATAGCCATAGATTGAAACCGGGAGCAACTGTTGTTGAAAAACTTTTTTTACTATTAATAACATCCGCATATTTATTGTACTGAAGTGATGGCCCAATATTAAATCTGGTATCAATCTTTTTAAATTTAAATCCAAACCAGTTCCACAAATTCACAGAAATATTCCCATTGGTATTAATGGGTTGGGTTATCGTTTTACCGGAGTCAATGTTGATAATGCGGTTATAGGTAATTGAGTTTTCCGTCAATCTTACATTCAGTGATTGATACGTATAGATATCTTTTAAGAAACTATAGCTGTTGTGCGAAAGATTGAAGGAATTGGTAAATGATGGTTTCAGGTCAGGGTTTCCGATGTACTGATTAAAATAATCATTATTATTCCTCAATGGTTGCAATTGATTAACTGTTGGCTGGGTAGTATTACCATCATAATTAAACCGTATGCTTCTATTCGCTTTGTAGGTATAAGTAATGTTTGCACCGGGGAAAAAGTTTACATAATTTCTTTTGTAATCTTTATCAAAAGTGATGTCTTTTAAATTAAAATCAGTGAACCCAAAACCCGAACCGATATTGACCTTAAATTTTTTATTTGCAAAATTTACTTTAACTGAAGGAATGTTCTGGAGAATATTTTGTTTAAACTGGTTCGATAATGAATCAACTACTTTATCATACTTATTCGAAACAGGGGAATAGGTGTAGGTCAACTGATCATTCGTACCATAATTATAAGAAAGCTGGTAGCCAAGTTCCAGGGAATATTCTTTACTAAGCGGTTCCGTGTAAACAAGTTTAGCCGAAAGATTTTTTGTTGACATATCATAGTCTTTCATTTGATCGAGCTGCTGGCTTCCTGCAGGAACTCCATCAAGATAAGACTGGTTGAATGATTTTAGAAAATTGGTACCTGTGTTATTCAACGTATTCCAGTCTGCAATAAAAGATAATGTCCTCCTGCTTTTAGTAAATTTATGTTTGAAAATTACATTACCTGATATGGCGTACTTGTCGTTGTTGGTTTGCAGATCCCTCGAGCTGGAATTTTTCAACGTGCCTGTATTACCGGTGTTTACTGCATCTCTCGAGCTATTGCTTTCAGTATGATAAAAATTGGAATTCGCAGTTAGCTTCAACGTATTCATAGAATCAATTTTTATATCATAGATCCCTTTTAGTTTAAAGTTGTGCCGGTTCACATTATTATTCTCATCGGAATTTTCATTAAGTACCGAATCACCTACCTGTGTCTGTGTAAATGAAATTTTATGGTTAGTATATTGCTGGCTAGTGTATTTTGGGGAAAAGTTAAAAGTTTTTGTATCATTCCATTTATTGCTATATTGAATACCTGCATTTACATTGGTTATAAAACCATTTCGGGTATCAACATTAGGTTCATCATCCCTATTATCATTCCATTGGTAGCTAATGCCGCCATTATCGTCCACATCCATTGAAAAATTATCATCACGCCCGCCGTATTTTTGTTCATCCTGCCAGTTTAATCCATCCTGCCCGGTATTGCCATTTAGTAAAAAAGCTGAAAATTTTCTTTTCCCTTTAAATGACCCAAATAATAAGTTATCGTTGTACCGGTTTTCAATATGTTTTTGCGGGCCTCCAGCCACATCTATTTTTCCAAAGTATCCCGTTTTCTTATCATCTTTTAATTTCAGGTTTATTGTCTTCTGTGTTTTACCATCATCAATCCCCGTAAATTCAGCCTGCTCACTTTTCTTATCAAATACCTGCACTTCCTTTACAGCATCTGCTCTTAAATTTTTAACAGCCATGCCTGGGTCATCGCCAAAAAATTCTTCACCATCTACTAAAACTTTTTCAACGGTTTCACCCATTGCTTTTATCTTACCATCTTTATCAACCTGTATTCCCGGAAGTTTCTTTAATAATTCTTCTACATTGGCATTGGCGCTTACTTTAAAGC
>DASYOM010000082.1:0-2065 GCA_036007765.1 Chitinophagaceae bacterium
ATTACTGATGATCAAGGTCTTGATCTTCCTGGAGTAAGTATTTTAGTAAAAGGAACAACAACAGGAACCGCAACTTCAGGAGATGGTACCTATTCTATTGCTCTTCCAGATGGTAGTACAACATTGGTATTTTCTTTTATTGGTTATGCTACGCAAGAGATTGTTGTAGGCAGTCAAACTAGTATTAATATAAAAATGGCATCAGACATAAAGACGCTTGGCGAGGTAGTTGTAGTTGGGTATGGTTGTCTCGTCCTGAAAAAAGTTTACAATTTAATTGAAAGTACTGCTATTGGTTTACAATTCAAATATAGTCCTGAAATAAATTTACAAATTTATTTTTTCTTATTTTTTTTTCTTTTTTTAATCCTGAAATGAGTTTACTTATCAATTGTACTTTATTAAGATTTTTAAATTAATTGTGTTTCGTCTTAAAAAAGTTTACTTTTCTTATCGAGCCTAGCCCAGAGCGGGAAATAACTTTTTTGCCCTCCTGTAGAGGCAAAAAAAAGTTATTCTCGCTTTGGGCGGTATGCTTTTGAAATGTTCAGCATTTGATGACTTCTTCTTTTCTTTTTTGATAATAATTTTTCCATAGCCTTTCTGTTTTCATATTGGTTTCATGAATGAAAGAAGGGGTAAGATTACCGATACTCATGTGTGGACGCTCGTTGTTATAAAGTTTTACATTTTCTTCCAGTACCTTTCTTGCTTCCTCAAGGGTGCTTACTTTGAAATGGCATAGGCACTCTTCTTTTAATATGCCGTTTACCCTTTCAGCTATGGCATTTTCCAGTGGGTCGCCATTTTGTGTCATGCTGATTTTGATGTGATTGTCCTGCAATAACTTTACATATCCATCACTACAATACTGTACCCCTCTGTCAGAATGGTGGATAAGTTTTTCTTTTATTTCTTCTGAAATCGGCTCGAGTGCCATCTTCAAGGCGGTTAAGCTTTCTATTGCTTCCAGGGTTTCTGCTGCCTGATAACCCACTATCTTATGGGAATAAGCATCGGTAATAAAACTGATATAAACAAAGCCGGTTTCTATCTTCCAGTATGTTATATCACTCACATAAAGCGCATTGGCTCCGAGCGGGACAAAACCTTTAATCAGGTTAGGCCATTTATGGAAACGGTGGTAACTCATGGTGGTACTTATTTTTCGCTTTCGTCTTTTAACTAATAATTTGTGCTGAGCCAGTAAATCAAATAAGGCATCACGCCCTATTTTTATCTGGTGTTCGAGCAAAAAAGGCTGCAATACTTCATATAGCTTTCTTGTGCCCATCGCCCGGTGGTTTTCCCTTAACATTACCACTTGTTTTATAATCATTTCTTGTTCTGTTTTTAACTCATCTTCATGCTGGAAGTGCTGGTAATAAGCCTGGCGAGTGATACCAAATAACCGGCAAATACAGGCAAGGCTTACCCGGTATTTGCCCTTTAACTCATGGATTATCTGGTATTTTACTTTTTTCTGATGGGTATTTTAAATTGCTCTTCGGCTATTTCAATCATCTTTTCAAAACCTTCGGCTTTTATCTTAGCTTCTAAAAGTTCTCTTTTAAGGCTGGCGATTTCAGATGGGTCTTCAGGAACTTCATTTTTATTTATAAAAGGGTCTTGCGGCTTATCAATAGGCATTTGCATATAATTATCAAGGCCTACAATATAAACAGGTTTACCAGATGGTTTGCAAGGAGAGGATAAATAACCGAATTTTCTAAGCCAGCCATGGATAAGTGAATGGGTACTTAAATTGTACTTTTTTACTAATTCTAATAGGCCTGTGCCTTCCTCAATATGCTCTTTGCATACTTGATGTTTCAATTCTTCACTATACTGACGGCGGGTAACACCCATTAATACATACCCAAAATTTGTCTCTTTTTTGTCCATTTTTGATTTACGTTTGTGTAAACCTATTTCAGGACAAGACACCCTGTTGTTAAGCAGTACTCCGTCCGTTTAGGCTTCATTACTTTTTATTTATATTAAAAAACGATTCTTCTTAATACTTTTACGGACACAGTCCTATTTTTCATGTTTGATTTCAGTG
>DASYOM010000083.1:0-2749 GCA_036007765.1 Chitinophagaceae bacterium
GGGAGCTCCGGGTACTGGTGTAATAGCTGGTGGAAGCATGCGTGCTGTTTTGGAAAGCGCTGGTATTACAGACGTGCTGGCAAAATCCCTCGGTTCTTCTAACCCACACAATGTGGTAAAAGCAACGGTGAAAGCATTGGCAACTTTGAGAGAACCCATAGAAGTAGCAAAAACAAGAAACATTTCTTTGAAGAAAGTTTTTAATGGATAATAAAAACGGTCAATAAGTCAATAAGTCATAGCTATGACTATGACTAAGACCAATGACCAATGACTTAAAAATGAAAAAGATTAAAATAACACAAGTAAAAAGCGGCATTGATCGTTCAGAGCGCCAAAAGCTAACACTTCAGGCACTTGGATTGAAAAAGGTTAATGCCACGAAAGAAGTTGAAGCAACTCCACAGATCTTAGGAATGATCAAAAAGGTTGATCATCTTGTAAGCGTGGAAGAATTAGCCTAAAAAAATTGGCACTCTAAATTTATTTATAAAAGCGAGCTCCGGTACATGGGGCGTTAAGTTCAAAAAAGTACAAATGCAAATACACGATCTAAGGCCTGCAAAAGGGGCTACTCACAAAGTAAAAAGACTTGGCCGTGGCGAGGCTTCAGGAAAAGGCGGGACTTCAACCAAAGGTAATAAAGGTGGTCAAAGCCGGGCGGGTTATAAAATTAAAATGGCCCATGAAGGTGGCCAGATGCCAATTCAGAGAAGACTTCCAAAGAGAGGCTTTAAAAATAATAACAGGATTGAATATAAAGTTTTTAATCTTGGGCAGATAGACCAGCTTATTGAAAAACATTCCATCAAAGAATTCACTCCTGAAAATCTTTACATAAATAATCTTATTGGGCAAAATGACCGGGTAAAAATATTGGGTAACGGTGTTTTAAAAGCAAAGATTCCTTTCAAAGTAAATGCGGTTAGCGAAAAAGCAAAAGGCGCAATTGAGTCTGCGGGCGGAACTATCGAAATAGTAAAATAATTAATGGATATTTGCTTTCTGAATTAGAAATTGCAAATAATTAAATCTTGATAATTCTGTGAAGAAATTCATCACCACATTAAAAAATATCTGGACAATTGAAGAGTTGAGAAATAAAATTCTCGTCACTTTATTGCTTATTCTTGTTTACAGGTTAGGCTCGCATATAGTTCTTCCCGGCCTTGATCCCAATAAACTTACCAATTTACAAAATAGTTCAAAAGGCGGTATGCTTGGGCTTTTAGATGCATTTGTAGGCGGCGCTTTTTCTAAAGCATCGATTTTTGCATTAGGAATTATGCCTTACATTTCTGCCTCCATTTTCATGCAGCTAATGACCATTTTGGTTCCTCAAATAGCTAAAATTCAGAAGGAAGGTGATAGTGGAAGAAAGAAAATTAATCAGTGGACACGTTATCTCACCGTAGTTGTTACCGCATTCCAGGCAGCAGCCTATATAGGATTTTTAACGACTTCAAATCGTGAGGCCTTATTAGAAGCATATTCTGGTTTTTTCTGGATTTCAACTGTCGTAATTCTCACAGTAGGTACATTATTCGTTATGTGGCTTGGTGAAAAAATAACTGATAAAGGACTTGGCAACGGCACATCAATTATTATAATGGTTGGAATTTTAGCACGGCTTCCCCAATCTTTTATGCAGGAATTTTCTGCTAAGCAAACACGTGGCGGCGGAGGATTATTAATATTTCTTATTGAGATCGCCGCTTTTATAGCTGTAATTCTTGGGTTGATCCTGCTCGTGCAGGGGGTTAGAAAAGTTCCCGTGAATTACGCCAAACAAATTGTAGGCAATAGGCAGTTTGGTGGGGCAAGGCAATTCTTACCTTTGAAGGTAAATGCTGCCGGTGTTATGCCTATTATCTTTGCGCAGGCTATTATGTTCTTGCCAACGATTTTTGCAGGGTTTCAAACTTCAGGAAAAAACTGGGCCATCTATTTTACAGACCATACTAATTTGATTTATATGGTGATTTATTCCGTAATGGTTATTGGTTTTACATTTTTGTATACAGCACTTATTTTTAATCCAAAGCAAATGGCCGATGACCTTAAGCGCAGTAATGGATTTATTCCGGGAGTAAAGCCCGGGCAGCCTACAACAGATTATATAGGTACTATAATGGACCGCATAACTTTGCCGGGGGCTGTATTGCTTGCATTCGTTGGTATCTTACCAGGCCTTGCCCAACTTATGGGTGTAACACAGGGGTTTGCTACATTCTATGGAGGAACATCTTTGCTGATTATGGTTGCAGTGGTTCTTGATACGCTTCAGCAAATAGAAACTCAATTGCTTATGCGTCAGTACGATGGATTGATGAGCTCGGGCCGCATACAGGGAAGACAGACTGTAGCGCCGGGTGTGACAGGAAACTTATAATTTCGTTTTTTAAGTATTTTATTGCAAACCCTGGCCTTATTGTCAGGGTTTTTTTAAATGGACTTGTGATGATCAATTATAAAACTGAGGGAGAAGTAGAACTGGTAAGACAAAATTGTTTACTTGTAAATAATACAATTGCGGAAGTAGCTAAAAAAATAAAGCCCGGCGTTTCTACTTTTTATTTGAATAACCTGGCGGAACAATTTATCAGGGACCACGATTCTATTCCTTCATTCAAGAATTACCACGGGTTTCCTTATGCATGTTGCATGTCAGTAAATGATGCAGTTGTGCATGGGTTCCCAACAAAAGATGAATTAAAAGATGGAGATGTTGTATCAATTGATGTAGGCG
>DASYOM010000084.1:0-19142 GCA_036007765.1 Chitinophagaceae bacterium
GTATATCACCTTTGCACCAAAGTGCGACAACTCCATAGCTTCCTGGTAAGAAAGCTCCTGGATGATCTTTGCATTAGTTACTAACCTGGGATCTGCAGTCATCATACCTGAAACATCTGTCCATATTTCCACGATTGAAACATTTAATGCCGCACCAATGATTGCTGCGGTATAATCAGAACCACCTCGCCCCAACGTAGTTGTGTTCCCGTTTTTATCTGACGATATAAAACCGGGAATAATACAAACAGGGCTTTCAATAGAAGTAAAAAATTCATCAATATTTTTATTGGTCACAGCAAAATCTACACTGGCAGCACCAAATTCGGAATTAGTTATTATAAGTTCCCTGGCATCTTTCCATACGTTATTTATTTCTATTGACTTTAGTTTCGCGGCAAATATCTGCGAGGACAATAATTCACCATAACTAATAATAATATCTTTGGTGCGCATGGAAAGTTCCCTTAACAAAAAAACGCCATTGCAGATGTCTTCAATCTCGTTACAGCGTTTCTTCACCATGCTCAATACACCGCTCTGCTTATCTAACGGGATCAATTCTCTTACTGTAGAAAGATGACGATGTTCAATGGCCTGTAATTTTTCCTTGTAAGAAGCATCTCCCCGCGATGCAAGTGATGCTGCTTCCAGCAGGTCATCAGTAGCACCACCGAAAGCCGATAAAACGATTAAAGTATTCACATCTTTTTCAACAGATTGCCGAAGAATACTGATAACACTTTTAATATTATTAGCGTTTGCTAACGAGCTACCTCCGAATTTTAATACACGCATAAAAAATAGTTGAAAAAGTTTTGAAATTTCTAATGACCAATAAAATATGTTTTGACAGAAGCTATGAGCCCAAAGACTTTATGGAAATGTTTAACCCTTGCGGGTAATAATTGAAGTGAAAGTAATGAAAACTACACTTGAATATGTACACGAAGTGATATGATGGTGTTTGGTTTGCACGATAAGATTCGAAAATAAGCTAATTGATGGTAAAGAGAAAATTTAAACGAAATTTTAGGAGTATTTTCATGCATAATTATGATTGCTGCCAACTTTTCTTTTATTTTTAAATTTCAACAATGGATAACCAGGCATCCCGCGGATTGCAGCATTTTAAGAATTATGTAGGTATAAAATTTCAACTGTACAATAGTCTTTTCACTTCACTGCCTTTTCACCGCATTGAAAAGACCGGAATCCTTTTGTCGCTGTTTGTAAGTATTTGTGAAGAAGGTTTTAAAAAGAAATTAAGCCCCATAGAAATTATTGAAGAATTTTTTCAGAAACATACATCGTACACTTCCCGTAATGAAAAACTTGATCTGCTTTTTCGATTCACACAATTTGTGGAAAGGCAGGTTGTTTTATTTGATGCGCTTGAAGATGCTGCTTTTTTACATGTGCATGATACAGGTGGCGCAGGTACGCTAAAGCAACTTGAACTCGAAGTAGTTCAAAATAATAAAGGAGAAGCTTTAGCAAAAAAACTGGAAGACTTTTCCATTGAACTGGTTCTCACTGCGCATCCTACACAATTTTATCCTGGCTCGGTCCTCGGCATTATCAACGACCTTTCAAAGTCTCTTAAAGAAAATAATGCTGCGCAAATAAATATGTATTTGCAGCAACTTGGCAAAACACCTTTTTTTAAAAAAGAAAAGCCTTCTCCATACGACGAAGCATTAAGCCTGCTATGGTACCTGGAAAATGTTTTCTTTGCCGCGGCGGGAAGAATATTGTCTTTTTTGAAAACCCAGTTTCCTGATGCAGTTCACCAGGATAACCCTATTATTAAAATGGGCTTCTGGCCGGGTGGAGACAGGGACGGCAACCCTTTTGTAAATTCTGATATCACATTGAAGGTTGCAGATGCTTTGAGAGGGGGAATCATAAAATGCTATTATCTTGAAATAAGAAGGCTACGGAGACGGCTAACTTTCAAAAAGGTAGATGTGTTGTTAGCCGACCTTGAAATACAATTGTATAATAACATTTTTATTCCAGGTAACCGCACCAATATAACTAAAGAAGATATTCTTGATGTGTTAACTACAATAAGGGAAACTCTTATTTACCAACATAATGGTTTGTTTCTTTACCTCGTTGATAATCTTATAAACAAGATCCATGTTTTTGGATTACACTTTGCATCACTTGATATAAGGCAGGATAGTTCAATACATAAAAAAGTCTTCCAGGCGTTAGCCTCAGAAGGTCAGATTCTACCTGTTGATTATTCTAAATTAACTGAAGAAAAAAAAATTGAATTTCTTACCAGCAATACAGAGGTGCTTACTGAAAAAGATTACAACGATCCTATCATTAACGATACACTTGAAAGTGTAAAAGCAATTAAATTAATACAGGAATATAATGGAGAGCCCGGATGCAACAGGTACATTATAAGCCATTGCAGCAACGCTTTGAATGTACTGGAAGTATTTGGCCTTTTCATTCTTTGCGGATGGAAAAAAGAAAGATTAAATGTTGATATTGTTCCATTGATTGAAACAATTGATGACTTGAAAAATGGGGCCACTATTGCGAGGACCTTATATAAAAATGACGAATACAGGAAGCATTTAAAAAGAAGAAACAACAGGCAGGTTATTATGCTTGGTTTTTCTGATGGCACAAAAGATGGTGGCTATTTAATGGGCAACTGGAGCATTTATAAAGCAAAAGAAGAGCTTACTGCTGTCTCAAAGGAATATGAGATTGATGTGGTTTTCTTTGATGGGCGTGGCGGCCCTCCGGCAAGAGGCGGCGGTAAAACTCATAAATTTTATGCTTCTATGGGTAAAAATATTGCTAATAAAGAAATACAATTAACCATACAAGGGCAAACTGTAAGTTCCAATTTTGGAACTATTGATTCAGCACAATATAATATTGAACAATTGATACACGCTGGTATTACCAATGATCTTTTTTCTAACAAACATATTACACTCGAGGAAGAAGAAGAATCGTTATTACAGCAACTCGCGGATGAAAGTTTTAACGCTTATGTCGCCTTAAAAAACCACCCGGATTTTATTGACTACTTAACGCACATAAGCCCTTTACAATTTTACGGCAAAACTAATATTGGCAGCCGCCCTTCAAAGCGGGGAGCATCAGAAAAATTAAATCTTGAGGACCTCCGAGCCATCCCTTTTGTAGGTGCATGGAGCCAGCTTAAGCAAAATGTAACCGGTTATTATGGTGTAGGAACTGCATTACAAAAACTTGATAAAGATGGAAAATTTAGCCAGCTAAAAACATTATACCAGAATTCATTATTTTTTAAAACGCTTATTGATAATTGTGAAATGGCGATGAAAAAATGTTTCTTCCCTCTCACAGAATATTTATCCAAAGATGAAAAATATGGCGAGATATGGAATATGATCTACAAGGAGTATTTAGTTACGGAAAAATTTCTTTTTAAGCTTAATGGGAAAAATGAATTGATGGCCGAGTATGCAGTAGAACAAATTTCAATTAGCATGAGGGAAAAAATCGTTTTACCATTGGTTACTATACAACAATTCGCGATTGCAAATATTCGGGAAATGGAAAAGGAACTTGTACCAAATGATTTAAAAGACACTTACGAAAAGCTTGCTATGCGCTGCTCCTTTGGAATAATTAATGCGGGGAGAAATTCGGCATAGAAAAATAATGGATTGTACTAATAACAACTTGCCTACCGGCAGGCAGGTACAAAATGTATAACACTGAATAAATAATTATCAGGTGCTGAATTTTTTTTGAGATAGCATGTAATATGATATATTTACGAGTAAGGCATCCTATCAGCGACCGTTTTTATATCAGCAGACAATCAAACTCTCGACGACCCCCTCACACATTTTAGCACATTTGCAAAGCACACAAAACCCCGACACAAAGCAAATCTTGCAAAAGAGCTAAAATTTTCCAAACCGCAAGACTTAACTAAATTTGTTGGCATGACAACAGCCATAGATATAAAACCACTGCGTCACGAGTTGCCAAGTCATTTTGCAGACAGGGCCGGACAGGTCTATTCCAAAACTGTAACGACACAACATAAAAAAGACAACGGCCAGTTTTTCACTCCGACCGGAATTGCTCACTTTATGGCCAGACTTACTAAGCAAACACAAAGCAAACTGAAAATTCTTGACCCCGGTTGCGGAACAGCCATACTTTCGAGCTCACTTATTGAGACTCTTGCAACACAGAATGACACTTTAAAAGAGATTGAACTGATTGTTTATGAAACTGACAAAGACATTTTATCATATACACAAGCGACACTTGACTATTTGAGCAAGTGGCTTAAGAAATATAAAATCAAGTTTAAGGTAACTCTTGACACAAACGATTTTGTTCTCGAAAACAAAGAATGTTTTGAGCAATCAGCGACACTTTTCTTTGAACCAAAAAATGCTATCTACGATATTGTAATTTCAAATCCACCTTATTTCAAAATACCAAAAGAAGATAAACGAGCAACTGTAGCTAAATCTATTGTTTGGGGACAGCCAAATATTTATTCAATTTTTATGATGGTTGCCACAAAGCTTTTAAAAGAAAACGGAGAATTAATATTTATCACACCAAGAAGTTTTGCTTCTGGCAATTACTTCAGGGCTTTCCGTGAAGCATTCTTTAAGGAAATAGAAATAGAACACATTCATTTGTTCGGTTCAAGAACTGACACTTTCGACCGTGATAGTATTCTTCAAGAAACCTTAATATTAAAAGGAACAAAGCAAAAGCTAAATGAACATTTACCTTCTGTTCTCGTAACACATTCTAACGGAATAAAAGATATTGATAGTTACACCGAGAAAATGTATAAAACTCATGAGCTTATTGACTTCAAGTCAAAAGAAAAAATTATACATCTTCCAACTAACGAAACAGACGATAAAGTAATAAAGTTGTTTAAATCATGGAGTGGTAGTTTACATCAATACGATATTCAAATTTCAACGGGGCCTGTTGTTTCGTTCAGAGCAACTCGATATTTATTTGAGCAATACCAAAATGGAACAGTTTTTTTAGTTCCGTTGTATCAGCTTATCAACACAGCTAAGATGCAGTTTGAATGGCCAGTGACTAAAAGAAATAAGCCGCAATACATTCAACTTTGCGAAGAAACAAAATCTCTTTTATTGCCTAACAAAAACTATGTTTTCTTACGCCGCTTTAGTGCAAAAGATGATAAAAGCAGATTGGTAGCAACTCCTTACTTCGTTGATATTTCACAAGCAGAATATATTGGCGTAGAAAATCACCTCAATTATATCTATAGACCTAAAGGGCATCTTGACAGAAATGAAATATTAGGACTTTCTGCTTTGTTAAACAGCAATCTCTTTGACACATATTTCAGAACCTTCAACGGCAACATAAACGTGAGTGCAACCGAATTAAGGGAGATGCCATTGCCTCCTTTAGAAGACATAAAACAAATCGGCAACCAAATAATATTACTAAACGATTTTTCACAATTAAAAGTGGACGAAATTATAAATAACTACTTTGATATAGAACATATATTCGCTTATGGGCAAGATTAATGACGCAAAAGAAATCCTTAAAGAATTAGGGTTGCCACCAGCACAACAAAATGAAATTTCAGCTTATACATTGTTAGCCCTTTGTGATATTAAGCCTCGCAGTAGTTGGAGTAAATCCACAAAAGCAAGTTTAAAAGTATCAAAAGGTATTATGGCTTTTTGTAAAAATGTTTACAAAAAAGAATATGCTCCAAATACAAGGGAGACTTTTCGCAGACAAGTATTACATCAATTTGTTCAGGCAAGAATTGCCGATTACAACCCAGATAATTCAAGCCTTCCTGTTAATAGCCCCAATGCCCATTATGCAATTACTGAAGAAGCTTTAGAAGCAATCAAAACCTTTGGTACTAAAGTATGGAAAGAAGGTGCTGAAAGGTTTAAATCAGAAGTTGGTGAACTTTCAAAGCGTTATCTAAAAGAGAGAAAACAAAATTTAATTCCAGTAAAATTAAGCAACGGCAAAACACTTAAACTCTCCGCAGGAAAACACAATGTTGTGCAAGCGGCAATTGTTCAAGATTTTGCTGCACGTTTTGCAAACGATAGCGAGGTTCTTTATTTGGGCGACACAGCAAACAAAGACCTGTATGTTGACAAGAATGTTGCGAAAGAAATAGGTATCCCAATCACACAACATAGCAAACTGCCAGATGTAGTTCTATTTGATAGAAAGAAAAATTGGCTTTACTTAATCGAAGCGGTTACTTCTCATGGGCCAGTTTCGCCAAAGCGAATTGTCGAATTAGAAGAATTACTCAAAGACTGTAAAGCAGGTAAAGTTTATGTTTCTGCATTCCCAGACTTTGCTGAATTTAAAAAGCACTCAACAAACATCGCATGGGAAACAGAAGTTTGGGTTGTAGATTTCCCTGAACACATGATACACTTTAACGGCGACCGTTTTATAGGGCCGAGATAACTATTTTATAATCTCTTTATGAAACGTCAACCAACAACGCAACAAATAACATGGTTCTTAGATTTAGACCGAAATGGCCAACTTGACCTAAATCCTCCTTACCAAAGAAAAAGTGTTTGGTCGCCAAAAGATAGAAGATTTTTTCTGGATACAATTTTCAAAAATTATCCAACGCCGCCAATATTCATTCACAGAACGATGGATGATAACGGGTTTACAAAATATCATATTGTAGATGGGAAGCAGCGTCTTGAAACCATTCTGAATTTTGCAAAAAATAAAATTGCTATTGACGCCAAATTTGGCGATGTAAATTTCGATGGCAAAAAATTTAATGACTTAGGATTAGAGGAGAAAAGAAAGTTTTGGGACTATACCTTAGTTGTTGATTTTATCGAAGCAGTTGATGGCGCTAACATTGACCAAGTTTTTGACAGAGTGAATAGAAACTCAATAAATCTTCAACCTCAAGAGCTTCGTCATGCAAGATTTAATGGATGGTTTATAACTGAAGCAGAAAACGAGAGTGAAAAAGATTTTTGGTGGAACATAAAAGTAAGCACTCGAGCAAAGGATAAACGAATGAAAAATGTTCAGCTAATTGCTGAATTGCTCCTAATTATTTTGGATAGTAAAATTGTCGGGTTCAATCAAGATTATCTTGATGACATGTTTGCACGTTATGATTCTCCTGAAGAAACTGTAGAGAGTTTTGATGAAGAAGCTTACAAGCAAAGGAGAAACAGTATTAAGGCATTTTTATCACAGATGGAAGAACACAACAATTGCATTACTACTTATGCAAAAACTGCAAATAATCTTTATCCACTTTGGGCCTTAGTTGTCTTAAATGAAAATTTACCGGATGCAAATATTTTAGCTGACCGGTATGTTGCTTTTATGGAACAGGTAAACACCTTCGTTGTAGCTGATAACCCAGATGAGTTAATTCCCGATAATGCAGAAGCAAGTTTGCAAAATGCTTTTACTTATTATAAGAATTCAAAAGGAGCATCCACTGACTTAGCCCAAAGAGCTGCACGACTTGAAGCATTAAAATCCGTCTTATTGATTTGAGATGAAAATAGTAAACTCTATATCAAAAATATATTTTGAAGTAAAGCCTCTGGCTGAAAAGTTAAAACTGCAGGTTGATACCCTCATTGGTTCAAAAAAGAAAGATACTTGGCATTATGAGAGTAGAATAAAATCAGAGGAAAGTTTTGCACTTAAACTTGAAACAGGTCGAATAAAAGAACCTGCAAAATTGGAAGATTTTTTTGCTTGCACTTTAGTTGTTGAAAATATCAATGAAATTAAAACCGCAATATCATTTGTTGAATCTAATTTTACTTTAAAAAATAGAAGACCTCTTGCAGATGATTTCACTCATAAAAAGTCATATTCATTTGACTTTGACGATTTGAGATTATATTCAAGCATTAAGAAAGTGGACTATTTACCGCCAGGTGTTCTACCCGATTTAATTTTTGAAATTCAAATCAAAACATTCCTCCAACATGCATGGTCAATTGCAACTCATGATTTAATTTATAAATCTGACACTGTTAGTTGGCCGAAAGAAAGAGTTGCTTATCAAATTAAAGCAATGTTGGAACAGGCAGAAATTTCTATCAGTGGTGCGGATGCCCTCTCTCAATTACCCGAATTAGCAAAGAATAACAACGAATCAAAATCATTAAATGAAATAAAGAATTTCTTGATGGTCGTTTTCCCAGCAGAATCTCTTCCTTTTGATTTGCTACGGCTCTCAAAAATTGTAAACGATATTCTTAAAGAATTTGAAATTGAATTAGGGCAGCTAAAAACAATCATTGATAATGAAACAGCTTTACATCGTGGAGCAGAAACTCTTAATCTTTCTCCATACGGTATAATTATCCAATCAATCATTAATCAAAACCCTGCAATATTTGAAAGAATATTTAAAACAGGGTATCGAATGAAATCAAAAGGAGTTTTTCTTCCTTCTGAAATATCCCTCAATAAAATTACAATTGAAGATGAATCTAAATTGGTCAAGATTTGATTGTGCCTACACACAAAAACACACATTTGCAAGCACGCCAAATCTTGACACAAAGAGTGTACTTTTCTGCCAACGCTTCTGAGATACACCCAACTTCATTGGAACAAATAAGGCTTCGTCAGTTACATAGTGTTCCATAGAATATTCGGAACCTGCAAACCTGCAAATACAAAAAACTTTCCATCTTCTTTATTCACATTTAATACACAAACCATTTCCTGAAAAAAACTTCTGCCTGCTTCCATTTACTTTGCATTTATTATTCATAATAATTGTAAACAGAAAAGTATTTTATGGCACAATACGGACGCACATGGTGGGGAGAGCAATGGCTTAAAGCGCTTGACAGGATTGATTTTTCTAACAGGCTGCCACGGGGAAAAAGCTATGCGAATAAGGGGATGGTACATTCCATTAAAATAAATGAAAATACTATACAGGCAAAAGTTAAAGGAAGCCTTTCCAGGCCTTATTCAATTACCGTTATAGTACCTCCTTTTTTTGAAGAAGAACAAAAAATTCTTATTGAAAATATTAAGAACAATCCTTTGCTGCTTTCGCAATTGCTCAACAGGCAATTGCCGCAGGAGTTATTATCAATTGCTGAAGCAAAAGGCATAAAAATATTTCCACAAAGCTGGCAGGATATTAAACTTAATTGCTCATGCCCCGATTGGGCAGTACCCTGTAAACATCTTGCCGCAGTTATCTATACAATCGCCAATGAAATTGACCAAAATCCTTTCCTGGTTTTTAACCTTCACAGGTTTAAGTTAATGGATGCCCTCTCTTCTCATCAAATGAAATTGAATGAACTGCAGGCCGAAAAAATATTTTCTTTAAAAGATTGTATTGATGATGAAAAAAGAAAAAAACAAAGGGAAGCAAAAGAAAATTTCAAATTAGAAACACCTGATTTTTCTTTGATAGAAAATATATTGCCTACATTGCCGCTACTCTTTACATCGAGTCCTCTTTTTTATGATAAAGATTTTAAAACCCTTATACAAAACAATTACAAGCGTCTCGCCAAATGCGAAGCTCAATATGTGAGTACACTCAAAAAGAATAAGGAGGATTTATCGAATGATTATCGCTACTATGAATATTCCATCCTTATCAATGAACTGATAAACCCTGTAATTACAGGAACCGACACTGAAGGGAAGATGTATAAAGTGCCATTTAAAAGTTTATTGGTTTTGCTGGCAACAACAGAAAGCAAACATTTGGAAAGCTATTCCGCATCTTTTGTATTACTCTACCGCAGCTTCAGGTTTTGCAAAATATTGGCCGAACGCGGTGCCCTGCTGCCCCGTTTATTTCTTGCAGGAAAAGATAAATACAAAGTGCAATGGATACCTGCTTTATTAAATGCCAGCGTGAAAAAAGTATTTGATGATTTATTACAATGGTATCCTGAAGACTTGGCTCAGTTAAGTTTTAGCAGCCCCGACAATAATAAAACTGCGGAAAAAAAATTAAAACAGGCGAAGCCGGAACATGCATTAAGCCTGATTTGCAGCCTTTTTTCAAATGCGTCTGTACAAGACTGTTACAATACCACATGGCGCTCAGTAAATGCAGAAATTGCAGATGGGTGGAAAATATTGCAGTTATTTTTTGATGATACTATAGTGGAATTTAAATCATTCTCAGAAAAAGAAATTCCAAATACCATCCAGCTTTGGCTGAACCGGTTTTACATCAGCAAGAAAGACTATGCACCTGTATTGCAGGTCTATGAAAAAGAAAACAACGAAGGGTTTGAAGTGGAAGTGCTTATGAAAGATAATGTTTCTCCATTGAAGACCGTGGAAAGCCTTTTTTCATTTATGGATTCGAAAAGCGATAAGCAGTTTTCGGCATTGAAAGACCTGCAGCTTTTATCGCACTACATGCCGGGGCTTGATGAAATAATTGCATCGAAAGGAAAGAAAAAATTAAATTATTCCGCACACACATTTGCAGAAGTGCTTACCGGGATATTGCCGGCCATCAGGTTATTCGGCATTCAAACACTTTTGCCTAAAAGCCTTCAGCATCTTTTAAAGCCGCAGGTATCCATGTCTCTTTCTATTGCAAAAGGAAAAAATAAAAGTTATCTCTCTCTTACCGGGCTAATGGACTTTGACTGGCAAGTGGCCATGGGAAATGCTTTTATAAGTAAAGAAGAATTTATGCGGCTGGCAAAACAATCATCGGGCCTTATAAAAATACGTGATGAATATGTATTGATGAATGAAGAGGAAATAGAAAAGATCATTAAAAAATTAACTGCGCCATCTGCGCCTAAAGCATTTACGTTGCTGCAGGCTGCTCTCAGTGGCGATTACGAAGGGGCTCCGGTGCAAATAGATAAATCATTACAAGCTAAACTCAACGACATTTTAAAAACGGATGATGTTGCATTGCCTGGTAAATTAAATGTGCAACTGAGGCATTACCAGCAACGCGGCTATAGCTGGATGTATAAAAATGCGCAGTTAGGTATCGGTTCATTACTTGCCGACGATATGGGTTTGGGTAAAACCGTGCAGGTGATAACAGCTTTACAAAAATTTAAAGAAGAAGGGCTTCTTAATAAAACGCCTGCCCTCGTAATTGCACCCACTACTTTGTTAAGCAATTGGAAGAAGGAGATAGAAAAATTTGCCCCAACCTTACAGGCAACTATTTTTCATGGCACCAATCGTAAAGCGGAGTTTACCGGAAGTGATGTAATCATTACTACCTATGGAATTGCACGCACCGAGAATATAAAATTATCAAAACAAAAATGGCACGTTCTTATAGTTGATGAAGCGCAAAATATTAAGAATAGCGAAATAGCACAAACCAAATCAGTTAAAAAAATTGATGCCCCGGTTAAGATCGCCATGACCGGCACACCGGTGGAAAACAGGCTAATGGAGTATTGGAGCATTCTTGATTTTGCCAACCCGGGATATCTCGGTAATACTAACTGGTTCAATGAAGAATATGCAAAGCCTATTGAAATCAATCAGGATAAAAAACGACTTGACAAATTCAGGAAAATAACTTCTCCTTTTATAATGCGAAGGCTTAAAACAGATAAGAGCATTATAGGCGACCTGCCCGATAAAATCGAGAATGACCAATATTGCAACCTTAGTAAGGAGCAGGCATCATTGTATGAAAGCATTACTTCTTCCCTGCTGAAGCAAGTGGAAGAAGCAGATGGAATGAACCGCCGCGGGCTGATCTTAAAATTACTAACGGTACTTAAACAGGTGTGCAACCATCCGGTTCATTACCTTAAAAATAATGATGATCCTCACTCTGAGCAATCAGGAAAAATGATGCTAATGCTGCAACTGCTGGAGACTATTTATGAGAACAATGAAAAGGTGCTCATCTTTTCACAATACAAAGAAATGGGCGGCTTGCTCAGAAGCGTGATTCATAATCATTTTGGCAAAAAGGCCCTGCAATTGCATGGAGGTAATTCAAGAAAAGAAAGAGACGAAATGGTACAATCATTTCAAAATAATCCTTTAAGCGATACATTCATTTTAAGTCTAAAAGCTGGCGGCACAGGGCTTAATCTCACTTCAGGCAATCATGTTATCCATTATGATCTTTGGTGGAACCCTGCTGCAGAAGCTCAGGCAACAGACAGGGCATTTCGCATAGGCCAGCAAAAAAACGTGATGGTGCACCGCCTTATAACCAAAGGTACCCTGGAAGAAAAAATTGACAGTATGTTGCGCAGCAAAAAACAATTGGCCAATCTTACAGTCGCTACCGGTGAAAAATGGATTGGTGAATTAAGCGATATGGAAATAAAACAATTAGTGAAATTGGGAGAATAATAATTTAAGCAGATAGCGTATAAACAGCAGTTACATCGTTTTCATTTTATTTACAACTTCAAGATCGCTAATAGAAAGAGATTCCCACCAATCATCTGAAACATCATCCAGCCGGTATTCGGTATCAATATCGTAATCACCATTTTTATCAATTTCATAGAAACAATTATTTAAAGTATCAAGTACACTATTGATTGATTTTAGTTCTACAAAAAAAAGCCTGCTTACTATTTTTTTATTTGCTTTCTGCTCCAGGAATTCGACTCTTTTTTCAAGATCGCCGATTTTATCATCTCTCCATGCCAGGAAAATACAGGCTATTAAAATCGCGAAGATGAAGATGATGATGATTATTGTTGCCACTTGATTTTAAAAATTTAACACTGCTATTCAATTTAGACAAATTCTTTGAATCCCATTCCGGGCAACGTGGCAGAATTAATTTTAGTCATAAATAATCCCTTCACAGAAATGAAAGGCTTTCTTTATTTTGCCCCAAATAGAAAAGATTCAAATCAACTCTTTCTTTTTTTATATTGATGTAATTTATTTTTACCCTAACGCAAACTCAGGCGTGTAAACGGATCTAGGCTTTTTAAATGCAGGCTTTTCTATTTTCTTATCAATAATTAAGAAATAAACCCAGCTTAAAGACATTGACAATACAAGGCTTGCCAGAATTGAAATTTTTGCAATATCCCTAAACGAGTCATTCTGAAATGCCAGGGTTGTTGTAAAGATTGACATAGTAAATCCAATGCCTGCAACCGAACCAACTCCCAGTAACTGCATAAGGTTGGTATTAGTAGGAAGCTTCGCGATTTTAAATGAAATCATTGCTTTGCTGAAAATAAAGATACCAACGGGTTTCCCAATTACCAGGCCCATCATAATACCTGTGCTTAAAGAGCTATGTAAGGCATTTACAATATCCGGTGGTAACATAATTGCAGTATTTGCCAAAGCAAAAAGCGGCAAAATAAAAAAGTTCACAAACCTGCTAATGGCATTTTCAAATTTAGGTAAGGTGTTTACAGGAATAGTAAACGCGATTAATACCCCACTTATACTTGCTTCTATACCAGAATTAAAAATCATATACCATAATATCAGGGACAAAATAATTTGTACAATTCCTTGCCTGAGATTAAAATAATTACAAACCCATATTGCTCCATATACTAATGCCCCTATTAAAAGAAACATCCATTTTATCTGATTGCCATAAAACAATGCTATAATTACAATTGCCCCCAGGTCATCAATAATAGCAAGCGCCATTAAAAAGATTTTCAGGCTTTGCGGCACTCTTTTACCGAATAGTGATGCAATACCTATTGAAAATGCAATATCCGTTGCAGTAGGTATTCCCCATCCGTTAGCAAACCCTGTGTTGATATTGAAGGATGAATATATGAGCCCAGGCACTATCATTCCACCAAGCGCAGCACCAAAAGGCAATACAGCTTTTTTAAAACTGGACAGTTCACCTACAAGCAGTTCACGTTTTATTTCCATTCCTGCAAACAAAAAAAAGATCGCCATTAAAAAGTCATTGATCCACTTTAAAGCTGAGTGCGGAAGAGTTATCGGCAAGTTTCCATAGTGTAACTCAGCATTCCAGATATTACGATATAATTCAGCATTCCCGGTATTGGATAATACAAGAGATATTACAGTGCATGCTAATAAAAGTATCCCGATAAACCTGCTATCAGATATAAAAGCTTTTAAAGGACTAATTGCTTTTTTAATAAGTTGATGCACGGAAAGCTTTTAATTATAAAAAAAAGAAGCACGCTATAAACAAACTATAGCATGCTTCAAAAATTAATTAATCTACGTAACCATGAACACCCATTTCAGGAATATCAAGACCGCCAGTTTCTGCCTCTGCAGATACCCTTATAGGTGTAATTTTATTGGATATCTTAAAAAACAGATACATAACTACAAAAACAAATATTGCGCAGGTAAGTACACCAATGAGTTCAGCAACAAATTGCTTTCCATCTCCATAAAATAACCCTTTAACTGTCCCAGGAACACCGTTCCATCCATCACCATAAGAACCATCTGCAAAAAGGCCAAGAGCCAAACAGCCCCATGCGCCATTGGCACCATGTACAGCAAATGCTCCAACAGGATCATCAATTTTTAATTTTCTATCTACAAAATTGTAAACCAGGATTACTAATATGCCAGCGATTGCACCAATGATAACTGCTGAAAGTGCATTAACAAAAGCACAAGGTGCTGTTATAGCTACAAGTCCTGCAAGTAAACCATTACACAACATTCCCGGATCAGGTTTTTGACCTCTTGCATACATATAAAACAATGCAGCCAAAGCCCCGGCAGCACTTGCAAGCATTGTATTTACTGCAACTACGCCTATGCGCAAATCACCCCCGGCTAATGTTGATCCCGGATTAAAACCAAACCATCCAAATGCAAGGATAAAAGTGCCTAATATTGCCATTGGAATATTATGGCCAGGGATTGTATTTACTTCACCATTTTTCCCATATTTACCAATTCTTGGCCCAATAACTATAGCACCTGCCAATGCAGCCATACCACCCACCATGTGTACAACAGATGATCCTGCGAAATCAACATGCCCATGCCCTAATCCAAAATTAGCTCCTAACATTGCAAGCCAACCACCGCCCCAAACCCAATTTCCAAAGATTGGGTATACAAACATTGATATAAAAAAACCGAAGAGAAGAAAAGATTTGAAAGACCATCTTTCGGCCATTGAGCCTGTGGGGATAGTTGCTGTAGTATCCATAAAAACCATTTGAAAGAGGAACAAAGTGAATACGCCTACATCATATACTTTGCTGTTTAAAAAGAAACCAACAGATCCCACAATTCCAAAATCCTTTCCAAAAAGATGAATAATGTACTCGTGAGGAATTACCCCCGGCGCCCCGCCAAGGGTTGCAGCATTCAATCCACCTCCAAACATGAAAGCAAAACCACAGATCCAAAATCCAATCATTCCTACTGCATATACCATAAAATTCATCCCCATAGTATGTGCGACGTTTTTCTTTTGTGTAAACCCGGTTTCAACCAACGCAAAACCAGCCTGCATAAACATTACCAGGAAGCCGGCAATCAAAGTCCACATAATATTTATTGCTATCTTATTATGCCCGGCCTGCGCTCCAATTTCCTCTGTAGTCGGTTTCCCTACAGTGGCAGCAGTTACATCACCAATTGTTCCGGTATTTGCACCGGTGGGATCCTGCGCAAATGCAGGAATTGCCATTGCTATAAATAATAAAAGTATTGCCGGTATAAAAATTTTCCGAAGGCTATTTTTCGAAAAATTAAGGTTTTTAGTAAAGTCAGATAATCTCATAGTTAAGTTTTTAATATTGAAAAATTATTAAGGAGCTAAAAATTAAAAATGATAAGTAGCTGCAAGTATTCCGGTAACAGTTGTTTTGGTAGCTGCCCCATCACTTTTTTCAAAAATCTCGTCTTTCCCAGCATCTAATCTCAGCTCAGGAATAATTGTAAGGTTGCCAATTTTAAAATTGGGAGAAAGTGTTAGATCAAATATGCTTGTATAAGGAGCAAAAGTTGCAACTGCTTTTTTGTTATCAAAATATTCAGCCCGCAGTGTGATGCCAAAAGTGCTTACAGGGTCAAAATTAAAATATAAGGCTGAACCCCACCAGCTATTACTTGACGTGCTATCTGTTTTTGCCGATTGTACAGTACCGTTATAACCTATACTGAATTTATCGCTAACGGCTCCAATAAGGACCAGGTCAAATTGAGTAGTGCTGAAAGAACCACCGTAAGAGCCTTGGTAATTAAGATAAGCTTTTAACTTATCATTCGTGGTAGCTGTGCTAAATTGGGCTATAGCATATCTCCTTGATCCTGCTTCGGCAACTACATCTGAAGTATTAGCGACTCCAAGCATTAAAGCACTCTTTTTACCAAGGCCGATATCAGCTTTCAAACCCGTATGGGAAAAGGGCCCGTATGAAAACATATAATCCATACTATAATTCCGATTCAGGTAAGCATCCACTAATTCATAACCTATATGGGTTGCCCATTTACCTATAGTTAATTTAAACTTATCGCTGACAGCATAGCTTACATAGGCCTGCTTAACTGCAAATAAGGTTGAATGAGAAGGATCTCCATAAGAAAATTCTTCAGCCCTGGTACCAAATCCAAGATCTATGGTAGCACTTGCTTTACCAAAACTATGATCAGCCCTGATGCTGGCCATGCCAAGTTGAAATGAGTTCTGAGAATTGGTAAAACTTGTGAAATTGTTTGTTTTTCCTGATTCAGGGTCGTTAAAATTGTAGCGGAAGTACGCATCAACCGATCCTGTAATCGTAGGGGCTGGGGAGACAGGTTTGGTAGAATCTGTTTGAGCGTTTGTGGAAAGAAAACAAAGAAATACGAGTGTTGCTAAGAAAATTTTTCTTATCATTGTTTTAGATTTAAAGATTAAAAATTGGAAGGGGTATAGCTGATTAACTTTTCTCAGAAGTTATTTTTTTCAGCTAAACCCCTTTCATGTTTAAGGTTTCGTTATAAAATATACAAGAAAATTTCATATAAATTTTTTAAGCATTTTGGAAGGTTCCATTGTAGTAATGCGTAAATAAAATACTTTACCATTTTTATTCATTCCCGTCATTAGGTACCAATTTTCTCAAAAATTAATTTTTTCAGCGATACCTCTTTCCTGTTCATTTAAGGTTCCATTATTCCTTACCAGTAAAGTGCCTTGCAAATATTTTTCATTATGCTGTGAAGCATCTAATCCAGCTTCTTCATCTGCCGTGCTTACTCTCATTGGTATTACCCAATTGATAAATTTAAATATGGCGAAGGAAACACAAAAGCTATAAGACACTACTATTGCCAGGGCTTTCAACTGTGTGAAAAAGAGTGCAGGATTTCCATAAAATAAGCCATCATTCCCGCCGCTATTGATATTTTTAGTTGCAAAAATTCCCGTCATAACCATACCAACCATACCACCAATGCCATGACATGGAAAAACATCCAGGGTATCATCTAAAATTGATTTTGATCTGTAGTAAACTGCAACATTCGAAATAAGTGCAGCTACTGCTCCTATGAATATACTTTGTGGTATTGCAACAAAGCCTGCGGCGGGAGTAATAGCTACAAGACCAACTACTGCACCTATGCAAAATCCCAGAACAGAGGGTTTTTTTCCTTTTAATACATCAAAAAACATCCAGGACAATCCTGCTGCAGCTGCTGCAGTATTGGTAGTTGCAAATGCGGAAACAGATAAAGCATTGGCTGCACCGGCAGAACCCGCGTTAAAGCCAAACCATCCAAACCAAAGCAACCCTGTACCTATAAGAACATAAGGGATATTTGCAGGAGGGATTTCTTTATGTTCAAGGTGAACTTTCCTGCGTTTTAAGACTATTGCCCCTGCCAGTGCAGCGCATCCTGCAGAAATATGAACTACGGTACCTCCTGCAAAATCGAGCACTCCCCATTTAAATAAAAAACCTTCAGGATTCCATGTCCAATGAGCAATGGGGGCATATACAAAAAGGCTGAACATAACAATAAAAAGTATGTAAGAAGAAAAACGAATTCTTTCAGCTACTGCCCCTACTACAAGGCTGGGCGTAATGATGGCAAACATTAATTGAAAAAGGGCAAATAATGTTAAAGGAATTGTTGGTGCAAGACTCCAGGGAGCGCCGGAAGCAACTCCTTTAAAAAAAAGATGTGAGAGCGGGTTGCCAATGAAGCCGCCTATCGATGTCCCGAAACAAAGGCTGTATCCAACGGTAACCCATAAGACACTTACGATCCCGGTTGCAACAAAACTTTTGATCATAGTGGAAATAACGTTTTTCCGATGCACCATTCCTCCATAAAAAAATGCAAGCCCCGGTGTCATTAAGAATACGAGGGCCGTTGCAACAATTATCCATGCAATATCAGCAGCATTGTATTTTCCATTGTCAAAGTTTGGGAGCGATGGGATAAAAAGCGCAATTACAGATATTGCTATTAGCACAATAAAAGGTATCGATTTGCTTAATGTAATTTTTTTCATCTTATGCATTTTTTCAAACATATCCATTTTTTCGGATTCAGGAAAAATTAAATTATATATTTTTATTTATAATATAGTATCTTAAATTTTAACCTTCTGATTTACAGATAGATATCTTTGAAACTAATTTTCCACATTAATTTGTGAATAAAATATTTCACATATTAATTTATATAATATGAAAAGTGTGTACATAAAAAATGCATTTATTCCCTGAAGATTAAAAATGTGATTGAATAAAAATGTGATTGAATATTATATTTCCTGTAAGATATTTTGATCCTTTGTTTCTAATAAGGAGTAACCCATTAAATATTCGTCTACTTTTTTTGCACATTCTCTTCCTTCTGATATGGCCCAGACAACCAGGGATTGGCCTCTTCGCATATCACCTGCGGTAAAAATTTTAGGAATATTGGTATGATAATTTTTCTCTGTTGCTTTCACATTCCCTCTTTCATCGAGCTCAACTCCCAACTGTATTAACAACCCTTCGTGTTGGGGATGTACAAAGCCCATTGCCAGTAAGGCAAGCTCACATGGAATTTCTGATTCGCTTCCAGGCACTTCCTCATATTTTGCTGGCTTATTATCCTCAGAAAATTTCCACCCGAGGTCCACAATTTTCAAGGCCTTCAAATTTCCGCTCTCATCA
>DASYOM010000085.1:0-25732 GCA_036007765.1 Chitinophagaceae bacterium
GCCGGTAGCTGATCCTGTGTAACGTTTGGATATATTGCGAATCTATTCGCGGATGCGTATCTATCCATATAATTAAGCTATCAATGTACTTGTCCTGGCTCTTTACAGCAACAGTATATAAAATCAATAAGAAAAGAAAACCATATTTGCTCATAAACGATTTGATGCAGATGCTTATACCTTAAGCCAACTTAAAACTAAAAAATAAATGAGCAATAAAGTATACCTGAGCCATTTGTGAGAAACAGAATGCCGGTCTAATGCATAGATGGCAGTTATTTGATGATTAACGGACTGCTTGAAATAATAAATGGAAGAAATTTTATGAAAAGGTCAGTCGCATAATATAATCATTCATGAAAAACCCTTTTCCTATATCAATATCTTCCTCACCAATAATTTTAAAACCCAATTTTTCATAAAAGTGCCGTGCCTTATTGTGGCGGTTAACATTCAATTCAACTGAGTTACCACCAGATGATTTGATGGAATTGATTACCTGAGCTAATAATAATTTTCCTGTGCCGGTACCCTGTTGTTGAGGCGATATGTAAATTTTATGAAGGCGATAGGTTGCATTGTTTACTTCTTTTTGAGAAAATGATGCAAATCCTACAGGAATATTATTATCAAGCGCAATGAAAAAATTGTGTTTTAAATTAATTAACTGGTGGTGAAGCGAAGTCAAAGAATAAATAAGATCCAGCATGTATTCAAGTTGATCGGGGGATAAAATATGACTATACGTATGAGGCCATATTTTGTGCGCAAGGTCATGAATACCGGGCAGGTCGTCTGCGATTGCACTTCTTATAGAAATCACTTATTGAATAGTTATCTTCAGATCTGGAGCAAAAAATTTTCTTCCTGTTTTATCTTTTACAACAATATCGAAAAAATAAATTTCTTCGCCTTTTTGAAATCCGTTTTGAATATTATCTATCCAAATTTTAGGAAGAGGAGTTGTTTTAAATACATCCGCAACTGTTGTAAATGCCACTTGCTTGCGGCCTGATTCTTCATCTTCAAATACGCCTTTTCTTTTGTACAAAAAATGATAAGAATCTATTGAATAATTATTGTTTTGAGCATCAGTTATTTTCAATGGCGATGTTATTAATTCGCTGGCTTCGTTTCCAGTAACAGCTGCACCGTTGGTATTTTCGCCAAGAAATGACTTTACAACAGGAGGCTTGAACTTGGCAATTCTCGTTATTTCAGGTTTTTTTTGCAATTGCTGTGAGAAGGAAAAAAAACAAGCGAAAGCACAAATTAAAAAAAGAGAAAATTGCTTCCAGTATATTTTCATAAGTAGATTTTATGTTCCTTAAACATGATTTTAATTAATTTATTGTTGAAGACTTTGCTCGATCATTGTTATCTTTTCTTCTGCATCCGATTTCTTTTTTCTCTCCAGTTCAATAACCTCTGGTTTTGCATTCCGTACAAATTTATCATTACTTAATTTTCTATCTACAGTATTTAGGAAACCTTTAAGATAATCAAGGTCTTTAAGCAGCTTTTCTTTCTGCCCTTCAAAATCAATTTCAATATTTGTCTCAATAGATATTTTCTCTTTTCCTACAACAATCGGTATTGCTGCATTTCCGGGAGATGTATTAAATTTTACAAACTCGGCATTTACCTGCCTTTTCAAAATTTGTTGTAAAGTGTTATAAGAAGATGACTCCTGTGTTTCAATGTAAAGTCTTATGCTTTCTTTTGGTTTGATATTGTTCTTATTCCTTACATCACGAATTGAACTTATAACATCCTTAAGTTTATTTCCAAGTTGTAAAATTTCTTCATCAGGAAAAATTGTATTGCCGAATTGCTTTACTACAAGATCATCTTCCCTTTCTTTTAAAAGATGATAAATCTCTTCAGTGATAAAAGGCATGTAAGGATGGATCAGCTGCAATATTCCTTCGAAAAAAATAACTGCATCGTTGTAGGCATTCTGATCAATGTTCTGCCCGTATTTTGGCTTAATCCATTCGAGAAACCAACTACAATAGTCATCCCATATTAATGAGTAGATTGTTTTTAAAGCCTCACTAAGGCGAAATTCTTTCATCAATTTGTCCACTTCTATACGAGCTTCATTTAGTCTGTTTTGGAACCATATAATTGCAAAGTCATTACTTGATTTTTCTAAATTGCCATTAATTGCTTCGTTATCTTTTCCCAATTCTCCATTGGTATCTTGTGACTTTTGAGTTTCATCCTGCTCATGTCGAGCTGACCACATCTTTATTAACTTTAAGGCATTCCAAAGCTTATTATTAAAATGTTTACCCTGTTCGAGGCTACCTTCATCAAATAGCAGATCATTACCTGCCGGAGCCGAAATCATAATTCCAAATCGAACGGCGTCCGCTCCGTATTCACGTATTAAATGCAAAAGATCGGGGCTGTTGCCAAGACTCTTACTCATTTTTCTTCCCTGCTTATCACGCACCATACCGGTGAAATATACATCGCTGAAAGGCTTTTCATGCATATATTCCATGCCAGCCATTATCATTCTTGAAACCCAAAAGAAAATGATATCCTGCCCCGTAACTAATACAGAAGCAGGATAATAATATTTGATTTCATTATTACCCGGTGATGTTATTCCATTGAAGACTTCTATTGGCCAGAGCCATGAAGAAAACCAGGTGTCGAGAACATCTTCATCTCTTGTGAGTATTGAGCCGGTTTTGATTAATGGTGATTGCTGATCACTCATACCTTTCCTCGCTTCCTCTTCGGTTTCAGCAACGGTGAATCTTCCTTTTTCATCATACCATGCCGGAATTTGCTGTCCCCACCAAAGTTGCCTGCTAATGCACCAGTCCTTTACATTTTCAAGCCAGTATTTATAAGTGGCATTAAATTTCTCACCGGGGTGAATAGAAACCTTCCCTGAAGTAACAGCGTCTAATGCCGGTTGAGCCAGTTCTTTCATTTTAAGGAACCATTGCGTGGATATCTTCGGCTCCACTACCGCGTTAGTACGCTGGCTGTATCCAATTCTTGTAGAATATTCTTCTTCTTTTACAAGCAGGCCTTTTTCCCTGAGCTGCGCAACAATTTTTTTACGCACAACAAAACGGTCTTCTCCCACATATATCTGTGCAGCTTCGCTCATAGTACCGTCTTCATTTAAAGTATCCACAACCGGTAAATTATGTTTGAGCCCGATATTATAATCGTTAATGTCATGCGCCGGAGTAATCTTTAAAATACCGGTCCCAAATTCCTTATCAACATAGTTATCAAAGATTACGGGCACAGCCTTATCAATTAAAGGGACTAACACACTTCTTCCTTTCAAATTCCCGTATCTTTCATCACCAGGATTTGCACACACTGCCGTATCACCCATAATAGTTTCCGGACGTTGTGTAGCAATTACAATATAATTAAACTTGTCTGTTGTCTGTTGCCTGTTATCATTTTCATTTACTACTTTATATTTTATATAATACAACTTCCCAACAACATCTCTATGCTCCACCTCCTCATCACTTAGTGCGGTTTTTGCAGCAGGATCCCAGTTTATCATCCTGGCCCCTCGATAAATAAGTCCTTTGTTATACAGATCAACAAAAACTTTTATTACAGCCTTATAATAATGATCATCCATCGTAAAAGTGGTTCTATTCCAGTCCACGCTACAACCCAATTTAGCAATCTGGTTGTAAATTATATTGCCATACTTTTCTTTCCATTCAAAAGCATATTTTAAGAACTCTTCTCTTGAAAGATCCTCCTTTTTTATACCCCTTTCCTGGAGCATACTCACCACTTTTGCTTCAGTAGCGATAGATGCATGGTCAGTGCCTGGTACCCAGCATGTATTAAAACCACTCATTCTCGCCTTCCTTATAAGTATGTCTTGTACAGTTTCATTTAATGTATGCCCCATGTGCAAAACTCCTGTAACATTGGGCGGCGGTATTACGATGGTATAAGCAGGCCGGCTGTCTGGCTGGCTTGTAAAGTAATTTTTTGCAAGCCAATGTGTGTACCATTTATCCTCGGTAACTGCTGGTATATAATTTTTGCTTAGCTCCATAAATTTTCCTAAAATGTGTATTGCTGCAAATGTAATTAAAACGAAAAGTACTATTTTATGAATAAGCTGTCTAAAATGATTCGCGGAATTCCTTATGGCGGGAAAAGTTGTTGCACGGACCACTAGCAACGGCGAGAGCCCGCAGTGGGTCGCGTGACTAACTGCATTGATGAAGAAAGTTTTATTTCCAGATAATGTATAAGAAGTTTTAAGTTTACATTCTAAAAAGTTTTCTTGCAATACGCTATAGTTGATATCGAAACCACTGGTGGTTATGCTGCCTCAAATGGCATTACTGAAATTGCTGTATTTATAACAGATGGTACAAATATTTTAAGACACTATTCTACGTTATTAAATCCTGTTTATAAAATTCCTAGGTACGTAGAAGCCCTCACAGGCATTACTAATTCAATGGTTGAATTTGAAAGGCCATTCAGCAGTATAGCTGATGAGCTGTATGAACTTCTTGCAGATAAAGTGTTTGTAGCTCATAATGTAAATTTCGATTATTCATTTGTAAAATACCACCTGGCAAAAAATGGGTATGATCTTAACTGTAGGAAACTTTGCACTGTAAGGCTTGGCAGGGAGATTTTACCGGGACTGCCTGGTTATGGACTTGGAAAAATATGTAAGCACCTTAGCATACAAATTGAATCGCGGCACAGGGCAAGTGGCGATGCCATGGCAACCGTGAGGCTTTTTCATCACCTGCTTACTTGCGATACTAACGGGCATGTTTATACGATGCTAAAAGCAAAAAGCAAGGAACAATCATTGCCCCCTAATATTTCATCTTCAATTGTAAAGCAAATACCGCATGAGCCGGGTGTATATTATTTTCATGATAAGAAAGGGAAAGTTATTTATGTAGGAAAGGCGAAGAGGCTTAGTAAAAGAGTAAACAGCCATTTTACCAATAATAAGACTACCAGGCAAAAACAGGAATTTTTAAAAAAGATTTATAATATAAGTTACCAGGCTACGGCAACAGAATTAATGGCTTTCATTCTTGAAAGTATCGAAATAAAAAAACTCTGGCCGGAAGAAAACCGCAGTCAAAAAAGGTTTGAGCAATCTTATGGATTATACACTTTCGAAGACAGGAAAGGCTATTGGCGCTTGTGCATTGAAAAAAAGAAAAAGCATATAAGGCCACTGTACACTTTTAATCTTCTCGCAGAAGGACATACGTTGTTGAGAAGACTTATGTTGCAATTTGAACTTTGCCCCAAATTATGTTTTTTGGAGGCAGAAAATGTGTATTGCCAGATGCTTCCCGAAAAAAAATGTAAAGGTGCGTGTGAACAGAAAGAAGCTGTTAATATATATAATGCCAGAGTAGAAGAATGCATCCATTACCTTAGTAATGAATTGCCAAGCTTTGCATTAGTTGATTCAGGATTGAAAGAGGAGGAGCAAAGTTGTATCTTAATTGAAAAGGGGAGATTTTTCGGGATGGGATATTTATCTTCGGATATTGCTTTTCATACTATAGAAGACCTTAAATCTCACCTGACACCTCATCCAGAAAATGATTATATACGTGCCCTGGTTTTTCAGCATATTAGCAGGTATCCCCATAAGAAAGTGCCTTTATTAAATTAATCTTTTAAGAAGGCGGGTAAACTTTTTTCTTGGTATAAGTTCAGCGCCAAGGCTACCCAGGTGAGGGGTATATACCTGGCAGTCAATAAGCTCAATTCCGTTTTCTTCTATTGCCCTGACATAATTAATGAAAGCAAATTTGCTGGCATTACTTTCATTTGCGAACATACTTTCACCGAAAAAAACCTTCCCCATTCGTACACCGTATAGTCCGCCAACCAACTTGTTTTCCAACCATGCTTCGGCGCTGTGGGCAAGGCCTTTTGTGAAAAGCATTGTATATGCATCTTCTATTTCATCTGTGATCCAGGTTCCGCCTTCGTCTTTTCTATTTGCTATGCGGCAATTTTTAATGACCTCTGTAAATGCACTATTAATAGAAAATGTAAATTTTTTTTTATTTATAATTGATCTCATAGAATGGCTCACTCTCAAATTCTCAGGAAATAGAATAAACCTGGGATCTGGACAGTACCAACATACAGGCTCATAAGCATTGTTCCACGGAAAATCCCTTTTTTATAAGCATCAATTAATCTTTCAAATGTAAATTTGCCTCCAATGGCAAGAAGACCATCCTGATCCGCTAATTCAACTGATGGAAAATCACTATGTTCACCAGTTATAAAAAAGGGCATTAAAATATTGTTATAATATAAATGAGGAGGTCTGGATTAAGGGAAACATTAAATTGTTAAAATCTTATCTATATTTATTGATGTTCAGAAAGTTGCTCGACAGTAGCACCAATGCCGCGATCAGTAATATTATCGCACATAGGCTTTAAAAATTCATAAGACCCTTCTTTAACTGCATATTTTCCCTTTGTGTGAATGATCATGGCGCACTGCTCAGCCTGCTCTTGTATATGGTTGCATACTTCAATTAATGTGGTAATAACCCAATGAAATGTAGTAACCTCATCATTCCATACAATCAATTGGCAACCATTGTTTTCTTCGAGTAACAGCTCAGTTTCAGAAGCTTCTTTTGTATAAGGCTTAATTGTATCCATAGTATAAAAATTATTCAAATTTACAATTTTTTAGAAGAATATCGACTTAGGTGATGGCAGATTTTTTTGCGATTTTAAATTTCAGGCATTGAATTTGGGTTAGGAGGTTATATAGGAGATTGCAATTATCAATTGATCTAACAAACCTTAAAATTTAAAAAATGAAGCACTATTTAAAATTATTCTCATCGCTCTTTATATTTTTATTACTGATGGGCAATGTTGAAGCACAAACAAAGAGTAAAAAAGGGCACACAAAAACTAAAATCAAAACTACGCCAACTCCAAAATTTGTTGAGTCAAAGTTCGGAGCTCCTTCATCCGTTACAGATATTACTGATGTCGCCGATAGCAACAAGTCTTACAATAGCGTAAAGAGCCTTGTGGACAAGCATGTTACCTTAACTTATGATGATAACACTTTCAGAGGTAACGAGCCATTAAGAAGAGGTGATTTTATGGTTGCTTTGAATTCTTCACTTGATGCCATTAAGAATGTAGCAGTTGAAAATGGCATTGACAATGCAACAAGTACTAGCAACCCAGTTGTCGCTGATAGTTCTATTACTACTAATACTAACATGACTAATAAGGCTAATACGCCAGCTTCAAGCGAATTTACTGATCTACAGGAAGGAAGTGTATATCTTCCGGCAGTGCATTCTCTTATGGAAAAAGGTGTAACCGCACCTTTCAATAATTCAACAAAATTAAACCCAGGTGCAACAATAAGTGAAAAGGAAGTTTACGATGTTTTAAACCAGGTATTTAATTATGATAAGAGCGGAATGAACCCTTATGCCACTTCAATTACCCGCAATAAATTTGCTATGGTACTTAATAATGCAGTATCTAATAAGTTACAGCAGGAATATGCAATGATTGATCAAAAGAATGCAGCAGCTGAACAGCAAAAGCAGCAAGAAAAAACAAGAATGCAAAATGAAATGCAACAACATGAGCAAATGAGAAAAGATTCTCTTAACAGCGCATACCAGGCAGAACAACAGGAAATTGAGAAGAAAGCGTTAGAAGCTCAATCAAAGAAAAAACGCAAGAAATAATAATATTAATTCCGCATAAAAAACCGCGCCATGGTTGGTGCGGTTTTTTTTATGAGGTTAAATTATTTGGTAGTCTTTTACCAGTCAACCTTAAGTTTAAATCCAGTATACAAGGCCAGCATAATAAAACCAGTAATTAATATTAAGTGTTCATGCATAGTTTAGCACTGATAAATTATTTTTGTTATTTCATCGGTTAATTATGAATAATAACAAACCCAAAATTGATATCATAAATTCTGTTTTAGAAGATTGCATTATTGCTTTCCCGGTATCATCATTTGTTATAAGTATTTATAAACAGTATATGCAACGGGGCAGCCTTAGCAAAAAACAATTACAGGGCTTATACAGTAAAGCCTCAAAAATAGAGGATATGTCAACAGGGAAACTGGGCACATTGGAAGCAATAATAAAAAAAATGCCAACAAGGTATAAATCAGAATTACCTGGAAACGCTCCCATGTTTCGAAAGGATAAAATTGCGGGAGAAATGACAGAAGAAATTCTTTTAAAATACCCTCAGCATAAAAGAGTATTGTATCTAAAAGCAAAGTATGATAATAATGAAGTTTTATCGACTTCAGAAAATGCGGAAATAAAAAAATTCCATCAACTACTTGTAAAAAAGTAATGCTGAGATTCATTATTACTTTTCGGAAATAATGTTTTCATTAATCATGAAACAAAAAATAAATATTTACCGCATACTTAGCAGTTGAGAAAATGTTTTTAAAATTATAAGGAATTAAGAGCAATTAATAGAAGGACTATGTAATAAAAAAGCCGGGTGTTCCCGGCTTAAAATTTAAACGTTGTATATTATAGAAAGGAACGAATACCTATTTCTCATCACTACCTATAACGCGATATTGAACAGTATCTCCATTAACCTCTTCTTTCAAATACGTATCATCCGGAGCTACATACAATTTTTCACCATTTAAGGTTACTACTTTAGAACCTTCAGGTAATTGAGGCACTATATCGCCATTTTGCAATTGCAAAGATTGCGGGGCATTTAAGCTCGTGTTATCGTTATCGTAGGTATTATTTATTTCACCATTCTTGCCTACAACTATATAAACTCTTTTTCCTTTTGAATTTCTGTCTTCTTTAAAATAGGTACCATTTAGTTCATAGAATTTTTCCCCATTTATCATTACAGATTTAGCGCCGCTTGGTAAAGAAGAAACTGTTGCACCCATTGGAGCATCCACCACTTCATAATTATTTTCGTAATCCCTGTAGAAGATTCCATTATAATAGTAAAAAGGATTAAGGCCTAAATATATACGGGTATAGCCAAAGGGAAGTGTCGAGATACGAATACCAAATGGGGGGAAAATAGGTTGATAATATCCTGAATAATAATCATAAAATATTCCATCGGTGTAATAATAAGGATTCCCGCCAAAATATACAGAAGTACAATTGTAAGGCCTGTAATTATACCTGGGACCTGCCATTACATAAATTCTGCGGTTATAACCGTTTCTGTAATAATAATTGTTGTTGTAAGAATTACTTCTGTAATTATTATTGCTTCTGTAATTATTATTGCTTCTATAATTATTATTGCTTCTGTAATCGTTATTATTCCTGTAATTAGTATTTTCTCTCCCCGCGTTGCGGTCGTATCGGCGTTCCGGATTAACACTTTCTGAAGACCTGGCCGGTAATCTTGATGTTGAATTGTTTCTTTGAGATTCTATACCTACAGGTTGAATTCTTTCAGTGTTAGTTCTTGTAACGTTATTCCTGTTATTAAATGTATTTTGTTGATCAGTCCTTATTACAGGACTATTATTTACGGATGTCACGCGATTGTTCCTGGAAGAATTATTATCAACTCTTGTATTGTTCCTTTCTGCTAAAAGATTTGGCCTGTTATTATTTCTGTTTTCAATTCTTGCAGAAGAATTGTTGTTTGTATTGACGGGCTCCATTCTTGCAGGAGTATTAAATGTTCTCTGAGGTGCCCTTTCAACGTGTGGTTGGGAAACAGATGGCTGCCGGTTTTCTCTTTCACCACCTCCAATTATCCTTCTTTGTGCTTCAGCACTGGTAAATAAGCCAGCGGAAAAGATAATGAGTAAAACTAAAAGATTTGTATTTTTCATTTTTATAATTTTAATAAGTTTTGTTACCAAATTTAATCTATATCTTAATAATTAACCAGTATGCTTTTGTTAATAATTCATTTAATTTTTTGTGATCACACTATTAAATCTTTGAATTAAAATTTGACATAATTTAAGATAGAAAGTTTAATTTGGAATGGTTGCATCGCCGATAAAAAAGCAGCAATAACATTACTATAACATGATAATTAATATTTCTTTTCAAACTTCAGTATTACTATAGATTGCAAAGAAAAAATGGCAATTCTATTTCTTTTTTAATGCATCCAAAGGCAAATTTTGCCTGGTATATAAAAAGGATATTCAATTTTAGATAAACAAATTAATCAGATAAGCAAATTTGTACAATAAATAATTTCTTATGATTAGGTATATTTCTGCTTTGATAAGCATTGCACTTCTGTTAAGTTGTATTCTAATAACCAAGACAAGCTCCCCTGACAGTTATAGTGTTGCAGTTTGATGAAATGATATTTCTTCAAATAAGCAATTTCAATTTCCAGTAATAAACTTTTATTTCCTAAATGTATTTATAATGAAACAACAAATAGCACATATAGCTTTAATAGTTAGTGACTATGATGAAGCGATTATGTTTTATACTGAAAAACTTGGTTTTAAAGTCATCAGGGATATAGCCTTAGATAAAAAAAAGAGATGGGTTTTATTGGCTCCAAAGGGTTCAAAGGAATGTTGCTTGTTACTTGCTAAAGCTGACGGTGATGAACAAATTACCAGGATCGGCAATCAAACGGGCGGGCGGGTTTTCCTATTTCTTTATACAGATAATTTTTGGAGAGACTATAAAAATATGCTGGCTAAAGGAATTTCATTTACGAGGGAACCTGTTGTTGAAAGTTATGGAACAATAGCAGTGTTTAAAGACCTGTATGGAAACCTGTGGGATTTGATTGAACAAAAAACTTAAAGTCAAAATTTAATATTATAGAATTTCTAAAAACATTTGTTCTTTAGATTAAATATTAAAATACCTCTTAAAATTTTTTTCCGAATACATTGCAAAATAAAAAAATGTTATTTACTTTTATCCCCACATAGTAATCTCTTTACACTTCCCAATCATCTTTTGAAATTTTAAGCTTACTTAATTACGTTATCTGGTACAAACCCGGATCCCCAAAATGTAATTTTAGCATCCTCAATCCTTTATTTCTTATAATAAATAGTAAAAGTATTTAACAGAATATTTTGAGGCAAAATTATTACAACAAATACGGTTTGGTGTCTTATTATCAGGTGTTATTAAAATAAAAATTATGAAAACAAATTATACACAACAGGAAATATTATTATTAACCGGCACCAGCTTTTCACTACAGGAATTTTCTGAAACTACTGATGGCCTCAACTATAATCATCTTACTGAAAAAGAAAAACTTGAAGTGGCATGCTGGAACGGGCTCCTGCCCGCTATGCTTCCTGAAATATTTCAGCAAAATGCAATAAATAAAAAATTATATCTCTGGGAAATCAGGGAAGGATCTTCCTTCATAGAACTGGAGTTAGGTGAAATACATTTAGAATTGGAAAAACAGTTTTCTATAGACCCATATTCGTTTATGCCTTTGCAGGTATTTTCATAAACATCATCAGGAACTTGTCGTTGTGGCAAGACAAAATTCTTTGTCTTTTCAAACATCCACTTCAATATAACTTTCCACCGGTTCGCAGGTGCAAATTAGATTTCTATCACCATAGGTGTTATTTACCCTGCTTACACTTGCCCAAAATTTATTTTGCCTTAAATATTCCAATGGATAAGCAGCCTCGCTTCGTGAATATTTATGAGCCCAATCATCGGTAGTTAAAACTGCTAAAGTATGAGGTGCGTTTTTTAAAACATTATCATTCTTATCTGAATCGCCTTTTTCAATCGCTTTTATTTCTTGATAAATATTTATAAGCGCATCACAGAACCTGTCAAGCTCTGCTTTATTTTCACTTTCAGTTGGCTCAATCATAATAGTACCCGCTACAGGAAAACTCAGCGTGGGTGCATGAAAGCCGTAATCCATAAGCCTTTTGGCTACATCTTCCGCTTCTATTCCTGCAGTGTTTTTAAAAGGCCGCAGGTCAACAATAAATTCATGAGCGCAGGTTCCACCCTTACCAGTGTATAATATTTTATAATATTTTTTTAATCTTGCCTTCATGTAATTAGCATTGAGAATGGCGTACTCAGTTGCTTTACGAATTCCTGTTTCACCAAGAAGTTTGATATAGCCATAACTTATGAGCAGGATACTCGCAGAACCATAAGTGGCTGAGCTCACCGAGCCTTCGCCATTATTTCTTCCCGGTAAAAAGGGAGCGAGTTTTTCGTTTACACAAATAGGACCCATTCCCGGGCCACCCCCACCATGAGGAATTGCAAAAGTTTTATGTAAATTAAGATGACAAACATCCGCGCCAATATTTCCCGGAGAAGTAAGGCCTACCTGCGCATTCATATTAGCACCGTCCATATAAACAAGGCCTCCATGTTCATGAATAATGCTGCAGATTTCTTTGATATTTTCTTCAAAAACACCATGCGTTGATGGATACGTAACCATTAATCCTGCAAGTGAATCTTTATATTTTTCAGCCTGCGAATTCAAATCATCTAAATCTATATTTCCTTCATCATCGCACTTTGTGACTACCACTTTAAAGCCCGCCATCACTGCCGATGCAGGATTAGTTCCATGCGCAGATATCGGTATCAGAATTACATTTCTATGCGTATCATTCCTGCTCTCGTGGTAGCTATGTATAGCAATTAATCCTGCAAACTCGCCCTGTGCACCACTATTCGGCTGAAGGCTGCACGCTGTAAATCCTGTAATGGCACATAATAATTTTTCCAGGTCGCTGATTATATATTGATACCCCTTTGTTTGGCCCAAGGGAGCAAAGGGATGTATCCTGCTGAAATGAGACCAGCTCACAGGAATCAATTCAGTGGCGGCATTTAACTTCATAGTACATGAGCCTAATGCAATCATTGAAGTTGTAAGAGAAAGGTCCTTATTCTCCAGCACTTTCAAATAGCGCATTAATTCAGTTTCACTATGATGGCTGTTAAAAACAGGATGCAATAAAAATTCAGTTATTCTTGTAAGTGAAGCCGGAATATTTTCTAACGTGGCTTCGTTATCAAAAGTGGCAAAAGAGGTATCGCTGCCGGCTGATGAAGTAAAAACATTTACGATATCAAGCACATCATTTTTTGTAGTGGTTTCATCAAGAGAAATTGTAACGGCACCATCACCTGAATAATGAAAATTCATTTGATGTTTATCAGAAATTTCTCTAATCTTAGAAGCATCTTCAATTTTAAAAGTAAGTGTATCAAAGAAGTTTTTATTCATCAGTTCAAAACCTGCATCTTCCAATTCACCAGCAAGTGTTTGGGTAAGTAATGCAACTCTTTTTGCAATATCTTTTAATCCCCCTGCGCCATGATATACGGCGTACATAGCAGCCATATTTGCAAGTAACGCCTGTGCAGTACATATGTTTGAAGTTGCTTTCTCACGGCGTATATGTTGTTCTCTTGTCTGTAATGCCATACGAAGACAGCGGTTGCCTTGTGCATCTACGCTTACGCCAATTATTCTTCCCGGAATATTTCTTTTGAATTCATCTTTGGTAGCAAAAAAAGCGGCATGAGGGCCACCATAGCCCATCGGCACACCAAATCTTTGCGAAGAACCTATGGCTACATCGGCACCAAGTTCTCCGGGGGGAGTTAATAAAGTAAGCGCGAGTAGATCCGTTGCCATAACTACCTGTGCATTTACCTTATGTACTTCTTCAATAAAGTCGCGGTAATTTTCTATGCTCCCCTCACTATTTGGATACTGAACTATAACTCCAAAAAATGTTTCATCTAACTCTGCCTTGTTAAATTCTCCAAATACCAATTCTATTCCTACCGGTTTCGCTCTTGTTATTAAAATATGTTTTGTTTGTTCGAATATTTTTTGATCAACAAAAAACCTGGGAGCAGTTATATGATCATGATCCCTGTTCTTTTGATTGAAAAGCATAGCCATTGCTTCCGCGGCAGCGGTTCCCTCATCAAGCAGGCTTGCATTAGCAATAGGTAATGCTGTAAGGTCACTCACCATAGTTTGAAAATTGAGCAAACTTTCCAACCTCCCCTGTGCAATCTCCGCCTGGTAAGGTGTGTATTGAGTATACCATCCGGGATTTTCAAAAAGACTTCTTAAAATTACAGCGGGGACAATTGTATCATAATATCCCTGCCCAATATAAGATTTGTAAACCTTGTTTTTATTCGCGATATCCTGCAATTCTGCCAGGTATTCAAACTCACTAAGGGCAGAAGGAACATCCAGTTGATTTTGCAGCCTTATACCTCGCGGCACTGTCCTTTCAATTAGTTCTTCGAGAGATCCTACGCCAATTTCAGAAAGCATTTGTTGTGTTTCTTCTTCATCAGGGCCAATATGTCTTTCTGTAAATTCAAAAGATTGTTTTTCAAAAAGATTCATATTTTTAAACTTTTTACTGTGCTAAAACGTCTTGCAGAGTGCGTTTGCTCATTATTTCTTAAAAATGAAGCCGCAAAGTTACGTTGCAAAAGGGAGAAATTATTATTGCAAAAAATAAGTTCTTATGCTGCGTATATTTACAAAATGAAAGGCGATTTGTTGCAAAACTGGGAAAAAAAATCAAATCAAAATCAAAAGAAATATAAAGATTTTTTGAAAAGAACAGATAAGAATAAAGTTCTGAAAGCCTTGCCAGCATTGCACGAAGAAGCATTTGAAAAAATTGATTGCCTGAAATGCGCTAATTGCTGTAAAAAATTTTCACCGAGATTTAAAACACCTGACATTAAACGAATTTCCAGGCTTTTAAAAATCAAAGAAGGTGAATTTATAGAAACCTATTTACGCCTTGATAATGATGGAGATTATGTGGTCCGAAGTACTCCATGTCCTTTTCTTGGAGAAGATAACTACTGCAGTATTTATGATAATCGCCCAAGTGATTGCCACCGCTTTCCTTACACCGATGAAGATGTCTTATTGAAAAGGCCTCAGCTTACTTTAAAGAACTCCACTTTTTGCCCGATTGTATATTACGTTTTGGAAAAATTAATGTAGCCCCAAAAACCCGATTCATGGATATACTGCTTCTAAATAATTTTTCCTCATTCGATTTCTTTTATTTTAAAAAAAATTTATTCTCATATTTGTTCTTTTGGTAAAATAATCTTTTCAAATATTTAAGCATTTGCATGATTGAAGTAGAAATTAATAAATCCGCCATTGCAGAACGTTTTATGCGTTATGTGAAAATTGATACGCAAAGCGACCCGCAAAGCAATACATACCCTTCGACGGAAAAACAAAAGAATTTGAGCAAATTACTTGCTGAAGAATTGAAAAAGATGGGAATTAAAAATGCAGAGATGGATGAATATGGCTATGTGTATGCAACCATTCCATCCAATTCGCCAAAGCGAAAAATTCCTGTCATTTGTTTTTGCAGCCATGTGGATACAGCACCGGATTGTAGCGGGACTAACGTTAAGCCGATCCTACATAAAAATTATGATGAAGAAGATATCATTTTACCAGATGATACATCCCAGGTTTTATCACCTGTGTCGCATCCATATTTGCGTCATCATATAGGTGAGGATATAATAACCGCAAGTGGTAATACACTTTTGGGAGCTGACGATAAAAGTGGTGTTGCGGTAGTTATGCAGGCTGCAGAATATTTATTGACTAACCCCTCTGTGCAACATGGCGATATTAAAATTTTATTTACCCCGGATGAAGAAGTAGGAAAAGGAACCGCAAAGCTTGATATGAAAAAGCTAGGCGCAGATTTTGGCTATACACTTGATGGCGGCGAAGCCGGCAGCCTTGAAGACGAAACGTTCAATGCAGACGGTGCGACAATTGTTATAAATGGCGTGATTGCACATCCCGGTTATGCTAAAAATAAATTAGTCAATGCATTAAAGGTTGCGGCAGAAATATTACATGCTCTGCCTACGAGTGAATGGGCTCCCGAAGCAACGGAAGAAAAAGAAGGATTTATACACCCGGTGCGCCTGGAAGGCATCGCCGAAAAAGCAATTATTGAATTTATAATAAGGGATTTTGATTTATCGGAATTAGAAGAACATGGCAAAAGATTAAAAAGCATTGCCGAAAATGTGGTAGATCATTATCTCGGTGCATCCATTGAATTTAAAATAACAGAACAGTACCGCAATATGAAACAGGTATTGGATGAACACCCACAAGTTGCAGCATATGCTGCTGAAGCAATTACCCGTGCAGGGCTTGATGTAAAAACAGAAAGCATTCGGGGGGGCACTGATGGAAGCCGGCTTAGTTATATGGGATTGCCTTGTCCAAATATATTTACAGGCATGCAAAGTATTCATTCAAAATTAGAATGGATTGGAGTAAAAGATATGGCTAAGGCAGCGGAAACAATTGTGCATTTGTGTATGGTATGGGAAGAGAGGGAAGGGAATGATGATTTAGGATTTAGGAACTTGTAGATTTTAAAGACATTCTGCACTTACAATTTTACAATATGACTTCAAATTTCTTATGCGTACATTTAGTACATTTGTACGACTAAAGTTTTTTTATGACACAAAAAGTAACCTTACTATTAAAAAGCCAAAATATAGATTTTGCAAAAAAAAGTGCAAAAAAGTCAGGGACAAGTATGTCTAAAATAGTTGATGAATATCTTGATTTATTACAACGGATAGATAAAAAGATGGAGAAGGAAAAATTGGATCCTTTTGTAAAAAAATTTAGCGGCCTTGTAAGTACCGGTAAAAATGAAGATAAAAAATCAATTTTCTGATTTGAATATGAGAAAAAAAATATTTCTAGATGCCAATATTTTAATTGAATTAGTAAATGCCAATAATAAATTAAATAGACAAATTACTTTTTTGTTTAACCGTGTTAGAAAAAATAAGGACAACCTTTATTGCTCACCTACATCTTTTGCAATTACTTATTTTTTTCTGGGTAAACAAATAAAAAGCAGGCAATTGCTAAACGAACATACTATAAATTTTTTCTCAGAATTTTATTTTACCAGAGAAGACGATTTAATAATGGAGAAGGTAAAAAACTCTAAGTTTCGAGATTTGGAAGATGCATTACAATATTATTCAGCCGAAGATGCCGGTGTAAATATTATTATTACCAATAATTATTTTGATTTTGAACATTCGATTATTCCTGTTTATCATCCTTTACAATATATCAACCAGTTTTTAATTTAAAATTAGTTTAATAAATACAGTGATCTAAGGGTTTTTTCTGATATACTAAAACAATTATTGGAGTTAATGTTTTAGTTAAAGTTTCCTGCTTAATTTTTTGCCTTGAACATTTATCAAATAACTTTTTACATTTGTCCAAATACTCATTAATGGATCTATTTTTTCTGCAGGCGGATACTACCGCCATCAAAGCGGCTCCTAAAGTTCAAAATTTATGGGAAGTGCTGGTAAGTGGCGGTGTGATAATGATTCCCCTTGCAATTTTATTTATCGCAGCTGTCTATTTCTTTTTTGAAAGATTGATCGCTATAAATAAAGCTGCCAGAATTGATGATAATTTTATGCGCATCATCAGGGATCACATTGTGAGTGGGAATGTTGCAGCAGCAAGAAGTTTTTCAAAGAATAACAGCAATCCCGTTGCACGTATTATTGACAAGGGTATACAGCGCATAGGAAAGCCAATGGATGCTATTGAAAAAAGCATGGAGAATGTTGGTGTGCTTGAATTGTATAAGCTTGAAAAAAATCTTTCTATAATTTCCATTGTAGCACGTATTGCACCATTGTTCGGTTTTCTTGGAACTATTATAGGAATGCTTGCTTTATTTAAAGGAATAGCGGCAAGTACGGAGTATACGCCTAATACTATTGCAGATGGTATCTACATTAAAATGATTACGTCCGCTACTGGTTTGATCATTGGAATATTAGCATACATTGGCCACAGCTACCTTGTTGCGCAAATAAACAGGATTGAAAATAAAATGGAAATTGCGAGTGCAGAATTTACAGATATCTTACAAGAGCCTACACATTGAAAGGATTAGTAATTAATTTTTAGTATGAGCATAAGAAGACGATTTAAAAATGAGGAAACCGAACTGGATACAGGGCCATTGAATGATATTTTGTTCATCCTTATGTTCTTCTTTCTTATCATTTCCACATTGGCTAATCCCAATGTTATCAAAATGAATAATCCACGCGCTTCAAGCGATACAAAAGCAAAGCAAAGCGTAATTGTAAGCATTAATAAGAACCGGGATATTTTTTTAGGGCAGCAAAAAATAATTTTTGATTCTCTTGAATCTTCATTGCAACGGCAACTTCATATTGGTGATAGTATCAAACCCGCCGTGGTTATAAATGCTGACTCATTAGTAAGCTGGGGTGATATTGTAAGAGTAATGCAGGTTGCCAAAAAACTTGGTGCCACTACATCTGCATCTGTAATTGGAATAAAATAAATGTCTGAAACATGATTTATAGGATGGTTTGATTAAGATTGTTTCTATTAATCGTTATTTAGCCAGCACTTATTATTCTTTCTTTTCCATAAATATCTTTTTTTATTTCTGATTTAAAATTATATCCTGTGAAAATTTCCTGTACTTCTTTTGCATAATTTTCATGAATTTCTACATAGACTTTCCCTGAAGGTTTTAAATGAGATTGTGCAAATTTTGCTATACTCTTATAAAAAATAAATGGATTATCATTTCGAACAAACAAAGCAATCCCAGGCTCAAATTCAGTTACATTTTTTGATAAGATTTCTTTTTCTTTTTCTGGAACGTAAGGAGGGTTACTTACTATTACATCATACTCACCATGCTGATGCCAGGTACTTTCTTCAAGAAAATTATTTTTTTCAAATTCAATTTTAGCATCCAGATTATAAGCATTTTTTTTCGCAACAAATAAGGCCTTACCGCTTAAATCAAGAGCAGTTACATTTAAATTCTTTAATTCATTTTTCAATGAAATTGCGATACATCCGCTACCGGTCCCAATATCTAAAATTCTTAATCCGATAGCTATCGGATCTTCAAATTGTACATCGTACTTCGATCTTCTCACATCATTCACAATCAAGCTTACAAGTTCCTCAGTTTCCGGTCGTGGAATAAGCACATCTTCATTTACAAAAAATTTCAACTTATAAAACCATGCCTCATTCAAAACATACTGTACAGGCTTATGAGCCAGCAGTTCATCAAGATATTGTTTCAATTTTGATAACTGCTCATTACTTAATTTATATGAACTTCCTCTTCGTTCCCATTTTTTAAAATGCGTTACATTTTCAAATACCCAGTCTGTAATATTAAGCACTTCCCTTTCTTCATAGATACGTGTAAGCTCTTTCAAAAAATGATTGTAAAACTGCTCTGTTGTCATTACCACAAACTTAATTATTTTGTGAAGCAATAAATTTTAAGAATTACAGAATTGACAACAGATGAACAGTATATGGCAAGATGTCTTCAACTGTCAAAAACAGGGTCAGGAAATGTTGCCCCTAATCCTATGGTAGGTGCAGTACTGGTTTATGAGAATAAAATAATTGGCGAAGGCTATCATCAAAAATATGGACAGGCACATGCAGAAGTGAATTGTATAAATGATGTGGCTGAAGAAAACAGAGCATTAATTAATCAAAGTACATTGTATGTTTCCCTTGAGCCATGTTCTCATTTTGGGAAAACTCCTCCTTGTACCAACCTGATCATTGAAAAAAAAATCCCGAAAGTTATAATAGGCTGCAAAGATATTTTTAAAGAAGTATCCGGCAGGGGAATACAAAAATTGAAAGATGCTGGAATTGAAGTGATCACCGGCGTTTTGGAAAATGAATGCGTAGAACTTAATAAGCGCTTTTTTACTTTCCATGAAAAATTCAGGCCCTATATCATTTTAAAATGGGCACAAAGCATGAATGGAAAAATAGGTGCAACAGGCAAGGAAAGAGTTTTAATAACCAATGATTACAGCAGCAGGCTTGTACATAAATGGCGTAGTGAAGAAGCTGCCATTTTAATTGGGACTAATACTGCCTTGAAGGATGATCCTTTATTAACAGCCCGATTGTGCCATGGAAAAAACCCTCTGAGAATTATTATTGATAAAGAACTCCGGTTGCCCTCAACTTTGAAAGTTTTTAATGGTGAAACAAAAACAATCGTTTATAATCATTTAAAAAATTCCAATGAAGAAACCCTTGTTCACATTAAACTTGAAAAAGAAAATTTCATAGACGGCTTAATTCAGTCTCTTTTTGAAATGAACATCCAAAGCATATTGGTTGAAGGTGGTTCAAAGACGATACAATCCTTTATCGATAATGATTTATGGGATGAAGCAAGGGTAATTACAAATGAAGAATTAATAATCGAAAACGGATTAAACTCCCCTGAAATTAAAAATTTTGTTTTGGAAAAACAAGAAAGATACTTGAATGATGTAATAAGTTATTTTAAGAAATAGTTATTGAAAGTTTCATTTTTGTATTTTTTTTATTTCAACATTTTTCCTTATTAACCGTAACATTTCAAGCCTGGTTAACCCACTAAAGGGTTTTACAACAAGCCAGTAGAGTTGGAATAAAGACTTACTCCTTTTAGTCAAACACAATATCCTCGTTTCTGTACTGACGAGTGTTTTATTTTCTTTAATTGCTTCAAAATAAAAATTCCAAATAATCTTAATATTTTTTTGAGAAGCGTCAATTACAAATTCATTGTAGAGATTTTCTTCAAGATAAGTAAAGCCAATATTTTTAATAAAGCCCTGCAATGTTAAATCTGTTGTTGGCAATCCTCTTAAATTCATCAAAGTTTTTGTAAGAAATGATTTACCTATGTCCATACTTTTAGCAGCAATAAAGCAGTCTTTTATTGAAGCATTCATCCAGGTTGCATGATACTCATTGAAAGTAAATTGAGGCAGATATTTATTTATGAGGGATTGTTGCATATAAGTGCGTAGTTAATGTGAATGGCGGTGTTATCTCTTATACCTGGTTTATAATCTTACCTATCTTCAAAAAAATCAGAACAGGTTTCTTCCAGTGATACGTCAATATTTTGTTTACCCTCGTGCTTTCTTACCGTATACCTGTACTACGAACTCCTCCGACAGTACTTCATACATTTATTTGGCAATTAGTTTTTGATGTTTGAATTTCGGGGGCAATTTATATGAATATTTCATTTGAGAATACAGAAACAGCATTTGAATACAAGTCCGACAGCGAGCTTAAAAAAGCAAAATTTCTTTTTGCATCCATGGCGATAGATTGGCTGGTAAAGCTGGGAACAAAATTAACTCCCTGGATCATCAAATCAGGATTGCCCGTAAAGGGAATGATACGAAAAACTATTTTCAGCCAGTTTGTAGGTGGTGAAACACTTAGCGAAACTTCAAAAGTTGTTGACAAACTCAGCCAATTTAATGTCAAAGTAATTCTGGACTATGGCGTTGAAGGAAAAGAAGGAGAAGAAAATTTTGATCAGGCCAGTGACAATTTTATTAAGGTAATTGAATATGCCTCCTCTCAACCAAACATCCCTTTTATAAGTGTTAAGCTTACGGGCTTTGCCAGGTTTGAATTATTACAAAAATTAGATGCTGCAGCAAAATACAATGATACAATAAACGGTACCATTGCCACAGACATTTTATCTGAAGATGAAAATCGGGAATGGCAAAAAGTGGAATCAAGGCTGGATCGAATTTGCGAAGCAGCAAGGATTAGTAATACCGGCGTTTTAATTGATGCAGAGGAAAGCTGGATTCAAAATCCTGTAGATGCGCTTACAGCGAAGATGATGAACAAGTTCAATGTACAAAAAGCTATCGTTTATAATACAATCCAGTTGTATCGGCACGACAGGCTTCAATTTTTAAAAGATAGTTTTAAGTTTTCCATAAATAATAATTTCATAGCTGGCTTTAAACTCGTAAGAGGTGCATATATGGAAAAGGAGTACAGGCGTGCATCGGAATTGTATTATATATCTCCTATACAACCCGACAAACAAAAGACTGACGATGACTATAATGCTGCTCTTACATTTTGTATAGAACGGTTAAATGAGCTTTATGCAATTGTCGCCACTCACAATGAATTCAGTAATTTATACGCCGTTGAAATTATGGAGAAATTGCATTTGTCGATTAATCATCCCCATATTCATTTTTCGCAATTATATGGCATGAGTGATAACATCACATTTAATCTTGCAAAGGCAGGCTGCCCTGTAAGTAAATATCTTCCTTTTGGGCCTATTAAAGATGTAATACCGTATTTAATGAGAAGGGCCCAGGAAAATTCTTCGGTAAGCGACCAGACAGGTAGGGAGCTTGCATTAATAAAAAAAGAAATAGAAAGAAGAGCTACGCAACAGTAGTCAGATTAATTTTCTCTCGCTGCTATAGTATTATTACTCTTGGAATATATAGTAATACTACCTTATTGCCTTTTATTATTTTACTCTATTTTTGATATGCTTGGTTTTTTAAAAAGCTAAGAGCTAATTTATCTTTAGCTGATTGACTAACTGTATGAAACTATTACCTACTTTTATTTTATTACTGTTTTTTTGCGTTTCCCATGCGCAGGTTAGAAGAATTGAGGCAGCTAAAACAGGCAATTCAATTAAAATTGATGGGGATACAAATGATCCCGCATGGAAAGAAATTATACCTGTCACTGATTTTATAACTTCAACTCCCGTTTATGGAGACAGACCACAACAAGCAACCTTCGTAAAAATCACATATGACAATACCGCGGTTTATATTTTGGCGTACATGCATACTGCGCCTGCAAATGTGCGGAAACAATTAACTGCAAGGGATGATTTAGATTTTCAGGATGTAGACGTATTTAGCCTGGGGCTCGATACGTACAACGATAAACAAAATGGGTTTCTATTCCAGGTAACTGCTGCAGGTGTTCAGGGCGATGCGAGGATTTCAGCTGTTGTTGATAAGACATGGGATGCGGTGTGGGAAAGCAAAGTAAGTATGAAAAATGATGGATGGGTTGCCGAAATAAAAATTCCTTTCAGCGCTATCAGATTTTCTAAAACTCCATTTCAAACCTGGGGGGTTCAGTTTACAAGTTTTAGCAGAAAGACAAATGAAACTTCTACGTGGTCGCCTGATGACCCGGCTATAAACGGAACTATTAATAAATGGGGAGAATGGAACGGGCTGCAAAATATTTTACCTCCGTTGCGCTTATCTTTTTTGCCCTACCTCTCCGGTGGAATAAGGGTTTCGCCTGTAGGCACCAGTAAGATAACTGAATATCTAAAGAGTGGAGGTATGGACGTAAAATACGGTATCAATGAAAGCTTTACGCTCGATGCTACTCTTATTCCTGATTTTGCCCAGGTGCAATCGGATAATATTGTCTTAAATCTTTCACCATTTGATATTAAGTTCACTGACTACCGGCCTTTTTTTACGGAAGGCACCGAGTTATTTAACAAGGGAGGAATTTTTTATTCCCGACGGATTGGTAATGAGCCGTCAGGAGCTTATGGGGTACTCCAATTAGCAACTGCTTCGCCGGATTACACAATTATTAAAAATCCGGGCATAACCAGGCTTTATAACGCAACTAAATTTTCGGGAAGAACAAAAAATAATCTTGGAATAGGAATTTTAAATTCTTTGACTGTACCGATGTATGCAGAAATCAGGGATAATTCGAAGGATTCAACATATCGAGTATTAACAGAGCCGTTAACGAACTATAATATTATTGTGCTTGACCAGGCCTTAAAAAATCGTTCGTCTATAACTTTTACAAATACTAATGTACTGCGAAAAGGCAATAGCCGCAATGCTAATGTTGCAGCGCTGGATATTTCTCTGTATGATAAAAAAAATCTACACCAGTTTTTTATTGATGGATTATACAGCAATATATGGGGAAACGAGGGCAAGTACGCTGGATACAAATCTGATATAAGGTTTAGAAAAGTAAGCGGTAAGTTTCAATACAACATTAACGCTGCTGTAATTTCTGATACTTATGACCCAAATGATCTTGGTTTTTTAAGAAATAATAACCAGTTTAATTTTGGAACCACATTTAGCTATGTAACTTTTAAACCATCAACTCATTTCCTAAACCACCGATACGATATTGGCTTTATTAACCTGTATTTGTATAATCCATTCAAATGGCAAAATTTTGTAACCAACTCAAGTGCCTCTTTCTTACTAAAAAATTTCTGGGATGTCACAGCTACTTTTCAAATGCAACCTTACTGGTCTAATGATTATTTTGAGTTAAGAACGCAGGGAAAATTTTTGAAAAGGGCACCGGTTTACTATCTTGATGTAAACGGTAGTACGGACAGCCGTAAGAAATTATTTGTAAATTATGATTTTGGCTACGCAGAAACCCCGCTGCCAAAAGATCCATATTACAGTGGAACAGTAGGCTTCAGGTACAGGTTTAGTGATAAATTTCAGATGAATACTGAAGTCCATGCTGAAACTGATAACGGAAATTGGGGATACGCCTACCGTGATATAAGTACAGGCCAGCCTGTAGTAGGCACGAGAAAAATAAGAACAAATTATTCAATTTTAGGAGCTACCTACAATTTTAATCCATTGATGAATCTCACAGTAAGAATGAGGCATTATTGGAGCAGGGTAAATTATTCTAACTTCTATGATATTATGAATAATGGATATTGGACCGACAGGGCTTATGAGGGAGGGCACGATCAAAATTTCAACACCTTTAATCTTGATATGTTTTATACCTGGAATTTCTTATTGGGAAGCCGGATTATTCTATCATGGAAAAATGCTCTTGGAGCTGATGTGAATATTGACGGCATGGTGAACAGGACTTACACAAAGAACTTCACAACTGTTTTTCATAACCCGCATTCAAACGAGCTCACTTTGAAAATCATCTACTATGTCGATTATTTAAGGCGTTCCCGATAATTTCTTTAATAATCTAATTTTTTATCCGGGAAGGATTTTCAAAAATAAAAGTGGTAGTACATTCAAACAGTTATTTTGCTGCCCCACTTTGTACACTTTTTTGTGCCGTTGTAAGACTATTGAACACCGGGGTTACATAGGACGAAACATATAAGTAGTAATTGATCTTGCAGGTAAGTCCACATTATGACTATTGTTTTTTGTCGTTGAATTTCCATTGCTATTCAGCGGGTAAGGTTTTAAATCATCGCCCTCTTTTTCGGAAGTCACATAACGGTTTACCAATAGCATGGTTTTCCCTTTAGTAATGCCCTGAAGTATAAGAGTTGCATTTTTATTTTCGGTTGTATAGTTGATCATATTTATGATCAGTTTTTTTTCAGCGGTATCTTTAAAAGCGGAGATCATTATATTTTGTGCAACAGCTGTATCTGCCAAACCATCGTTCCTGCTGGTTTCTACACGGTACATCCCGGGCCTTACAAATAAACTGTAATGACCAAGTGCCCAAAGATTTTTAGTAATAGTAAATAATGTATCGGCATTAACAGTTCTTCGTGGGTTCATAGCAATTAGAAAATAACGAGGATTATCCGCGCTGCCGGGTTCATATGAATTCCAGTAATGCCAGCCCGTTGCATTGCCTATGGCAAGATCATGATGAATAACCTTCGCAAGCCAGAGCGCATAATCCATACGGCTAAGTTTGCCGCTTGTTCCATCTTTAAAACCATTGCCAAGCATACAATATTCGGA
>DASYOM010000086.1:0-12164 GCA_036007765.1 Chitinophagaceae bacterium
ATATACAGCTTTTTTATTTTCCAGCAATTCATTTAGCAATTGCATCCGATAAGGTTTAAGTGTTAGTCTTTCTAAGCAGGAACGAATAAATCCCATAATAATCTATAAAATGTGCCCTAAGATAGTGTTGTAATCTTTCAAATAATTTTTTGCGGTCTTTGGTATCAACAGCGAATGAGCCAGGTAATTTATTTTTTCTCTCAAATTTGTTTGACCGGGAAAGTTACTAAGCAATTGCAAAACATGAACAATGTATAAGCGGCCAATTTCCTTTTTTACCACGGTATTATATCCTTTAAAGTCAGATTCTTTGCGAAGACAACTGAGTCGCAATTTAAAATCTTCTGCAGTCCGCTTAAAAGTTGCAGCCTTGTGATGCACTCTGTAAACAGACATAACTTCATTGATCATGTGGGCATCGCCGAGACTCATGAGACTGCAAAGCAGGTTAAAATCCAATTGAATTGATTTCTCATTAAAATATATATTCTTTGTATTGCGAAACACTACACTGGCCATTGGTATGGTAGTAAGATAAAAAAAATTTTTACCGGAGAAATCCACCTGTTGCACATCCGGGTAAACAGAATAGAGATGATTCTCAATATTCAGCCTGATTGCCTTATGAAAGCAAAGATAGTAAGCCGGATTTTTTTCAAGAAAATCAACTTGTTTTTGCAATTTCGTTTTATCAATCCAATAATCATCTCCTTCGCAAAGAGCTATATAGTTTCCTTTGCAGTGCCTTACTGAATAAATATAATTTCCGGCTAAACCTAAGTTTTTCTCCTGCTTTATATAATTAATTAAATTCCCTTTAGGATGATCGTTAACCAGTTCGTTGATAACATCGCCGGTTTTATCTGTTGAAAAATCATCGAATACATTTAATTCAAATTGAAAATTCGTTTCCTGCTCAAGAACACTAAGAATAGCATCTTTAATATACTCCTGGTGGTTATATGTTATCATGCAAACACTGATCATCATCCTAGGCCGGATAAATTCATGAACATATAGTTGGTTGTTGGTTCAGGATACAATAAAGAAATGAAGATGTCACTTAAATTCATTTTATTTTTAAAGCGCTTTTGAAGGATCGGTATTTGGTAACTATACTTTTCCCGATCTTATATGCCTTAGTGTTCAGCAGGTGTTCATATTTGCGGGACTGGATTTCATATTTAACGTTGATATCTTCGTTTCTTCCTTTTAATAAATTGATTTCCTCTATACAAAAATTCTCAAATCTGCCCATGTTATTTGCTATGGCATTTTTGCAGATCAATAAATAGTCAAATCCATTTTTTTCATCGGGTTCAATATGGCAACCCTCACCCCATTCGTTCCAGGCATTAATAAAAAGTATTTGCTCCTCAGGATTATTAAATTTCCTGAGCGTACTTCCTAATTGAGTTTCAAGAAAAAATTTAAAATCTTCTAAATTAGTATTTAAAAATACGGTGCCCATTGAGTTAACCCGCCGCGGTGTATTATCCCATCCGGGAAAAACACAATGAAAATATTTATAGGGCCTTTTTTTTAAAATCATATTGAATACCGTAGAAGGGTAATCAATTACTATCGATCCATCTTCCTTATTTTTATTTTGTTCGGTACAACTCCAGTCGGGTGCAAATTCCATAGCACCATCGAAACCAATATCTTCAGGAAATATGATTTTTCCTGAATCTTCAACCCTAACCAGGTATAGATCCTTAAAGCCATATTTTTTTGCTTCGGCTCTCCACATACTTTCCGCTTTTTTAATGTCCGGGAAGAATGCTGTGCGGTAAACTAAAAACAAAGGCTTCTCATCTATGGTTATATAGCGCTTATCATTAAAAACATTTTCGCATAAGAATTGTATGTGTTGCAGGTCATCCTCAAAAGAATAATCTTGTTTAATGATAATCTCCTCATCAGCTCCATCCCAGCGGCGGGTCCAGTTTTCATTTGCCCATATATAGCAAAAAGGGAAATCAGGCTTCCCTGATTTCAGCATTTCATCAAGCGGATCATTTAATAATAGTTTGCCATTGAACCAGTAATGATAAAATGCAAAACCATAGATACCATTGTCTTTGGCAAGGGCTGCCTGTTTCACTAAAACATCCGGATCAATTAAATCATAATAGCCAACACTTTCATGTGGAACGTGCGGCTGGTAATGTCCTTCAAACAGCGGTGTCGCTTTCTTTACATTAGTCCATTCAGTAAACCCCTGTCCCCATGCCTGGTCATTTTCCGGTATTGAATGATACTGGGGAAGGTATATGGCAACTTTTTTTACACTCATCAATCAGTAAAGACATTTTTAACAGCCTGCAGATACGCATGGCCATTTAATGAATCCGGTTCCAAATAGTTTCCTTCTGCCCATTCGTTCCAGGCATTGATAAAAACGAAACCGACATTTTTATCAGCCTTCATTAATTTATTTTTTACCCGCAATAATTCTTTTTCAAATAGACTGGGATAATTGTTATGTATGATGATACCTTTCTCACCCCTTCTTGCAGTATTGTCCCAACCTACAAATACAGTAGGTAACATATTGTCAAATGTTTTGGGTTCTATCTTTTCCATTAAGCCGAGCGCTTCTTCATAATCATAAATTTTATAAGATCCTGAAAAAGCATTACTATTTCTTATATTTTTAATAAGTCTTTTTTTTATAAAGCTGTCATCAAAAGCATGTGGTAAAACGCCCAGCTGAGGCCGGAAATTTAATACGGCATCAAATCCTTTTCCTAACAGATCATGGGAATATGGACAATGAGAATTACTTCCAACAACAAAAGGCTCAATGCCATTTTCCTTTAGCGCGGTTTCTTTTATAACATCTATAGTGCGGCTGACATTCGGCAAATCATTTGGCCGGTAAATGATAAACAATGGCCTTCCTTCTTTTGTTATATATCTTTTGTCTGCAAAAGCTTTTGCCAGGTATATTGCATGAGACGTATCATCTTCTTTTGAATATTCCTGCTTTATTAATATATCCACCTCCTGGCCTAACCACCTCCTGCTCCATGTTTCATTAGCCCAAAATAAACAAAAGGGAAAATCAGGCTCGCCGGAGTTTAATACTTCATTAAAAGGCCTCTCCAATAAACGTTTCCCATTGAACCAATAATGATAATATGCAAATCCTTCAATCCCAAATTGCCTGGCCAGCTCCGCTTGTTGGTTTCTGACTTCAGGATTTCTCAAATCATAAAAGCCATGATCCGACGGTAACTTTGGTTGATAGTGTTTTTTAAATAAAGGTCTTGCTTTTGTAACATTTGTCCATTCAGTAAAACCCTTTCCCCACCAAGTGTCATTTTCCTGGATGGGATGAAATTGAGGAAGGTAGATGGCTATAAATTTTATTTGCTGAATACTATCAAGATTTTATTGAGTGATAAAAATATGCAGACATAAATTTTGCCGCGGCTAAAATTTTACCTCTTTTATAAAAGGAGTGTGCATTCTTCTTTATAATATGTCGCCATTTTCTGAAATGTGAATTAAATGGGGTCCAGTTAAAATAGCTTGTCACATTGATAACATAATCACTATCTAAAAATTCATCTGCGGCCTTTAAAGAACTCTTGCCTGATCCACTGAAGAAAGCAATTATTTCGTTACTATATTGTATTTTTTCTTTTGAAAAGAATTTAATGTTTAGATCCCAATCCGCGCAGATTCTGTATTTTTTATTGTATCCGCCATTTTCCGTAATGATTTGTCTCTTGTAAAAAATGGCCTGGTGGCAAATATTAGAGCGCAGTATTTTATCATTAGAATATTCGCCGTCATAAACCTGCCCATCTTTTGCCCAAATACTTTCACCTTCTATTATCACATTCCCGTAAATAAGTGAAGCTGACGTATTTTTTGCAAGCATCGCAATATTGTATAAAACCGAATTACCATACATCCTATCATCGCTTCCTAAAAAATAAAGCCACTCGCCAGTGGCCATTGCTATGCCTTTATTCATGGCGTCATAAACGCCATCATCTTTTTCAATAAGCAATTTTATAGAAGGTGATTGATATGATTGAACAATGCTTAATGTTTCGTCTGAAGATGAACCATCTACAATTATTATTTCAATAACCTTCAAAGATTGGTTTAAAACACTATCCACACAATTAGCAATTGTCTTTGCTGAATTGTACGTTGGGATTATTATTGAGAAAAAAGGTGAGTTCAATTTAAATAAACCAAAAATCTTTTTTTATCAATTGCTTTGTTTAATTAACTGTGTATTAGTGCTAACTTACTGCTAAACCTTAATTTTTTTGGAAGGAAGCACGTGACTGATACTTTATATTGAAGTTGCCAATTTATCAAAAACTTTTCTTTAAACAAAAAGGCTGGCGATAAATCTGGTCATGTAAATTTCCATCATAAATTATTTCAATTTATTAAAAAATAAAATCGTTCTTTCAGGTCTGCCTCTTCACAATTAATTTTTTCAATTACATATTCCCTCAATTTTCCAGAATTTAAAAAAACGGACCTCCTTTCATTTATCCCATAATTCACTGTCCCCGGAATTTCAGCATACATTTCCTGGAAAAGGTCTTTATCTACATCATCATAAGGTAAATTTTTTACCAGGTAGTTAGCGGCATAAAACATTCTATGAGAAATAAAGGCCCGCACGGATTTCATTTTTAGCTCGCCGGGCTCCTGTTGTATTTTGCCCCCGCATAGATTAGCCATCTTTTTACGAAAATCATTTTTCGATATAGCATTTAAACTAATTTCAAAACCTATGTATGGATTATTCGCGGCACTTATGCATGGTATTCCAAGAAAGGCACACTCTACGATAACAGACCCAAATAAAGTAAGCACACCGCGAATGCCATTTTCCTTTAGAACTATTAAAGAAGTCTTTTTTTCTATAAATAGTATGCTTTTGTCATCGTGGTATAGTTGCTTCAATAATTGAATGGCGACTTTATTTGAGTCGTTGACGTTTGGATGAATTTTAATCACCAACCGTTTATTGTATCGTTTAAGAATAGTAACCGATTCAGCTATCCACTCCCATTGATCAAAAAACACGCAACTTCCATAGATGCCTGGCGAGTCTATAAAATCATGAAGGAATAATACTACTGCGTCATCAAGAAAATCCTTCTCAACTTTAGTCAAATCAGGAATAGGTGTATCCTGGTTTCTCATGAAAAAGTAATTAGGTCGCCCATTAGCTGCATCCCTGATTTCATTTCTGTATTGATTGATAATCTCCGGGTCTAAATGTAGTGTTGAATAAAAATCCGGGTACGTTTTAAAATTTGGTCCAGCGTACAAAGTCTTAGTATCAAAATGAAAACCTGCTATGTAAGGATTAAACTGCTTAATGTACAGGTGTTTAATATTTTTCTGTACAGCTAGTTGACCTAATATAGAACCGTGTATATAAGCTTCATCGCCGCCAATTATCAGTACTACATTATTTTGCTTAAAAAACCGGGTGCAGCATCGTATATAATTAATTGATTTTGCAATAAGGTCAAGTGTTTCCCTGGAATTGAATATAAACTTTCCCAAAGGATGCATTCGAATAGAATACTCAATAAGGGAATGGAATATCTTAATTCCCTTGTATTTTACTAAATCACGGTCTTTCTTGTAAATATTTAAAATTAAAAAACTAAACCAAACAGCCACATTCACCTTTGCCCGTTCTAAAAAATTGTTCTTCTCAAAATTATTCAGAGATTCATACGAATACCCAACTGCACCAGCAAAATCAATTAGTTTCTGGTGCAAAGGCTCATGGGTGGATGTTCCAAAGCCAGGGTAAATAGCAACTTTTTTTTTCATGTTTTTATAGAATATCCCAAGATAACGGGGTTCCTGCCTTCATATCCTTAGATGTCTTTTTTCCAAGAACAATGTCAAAGTATTTAGGTGCTAATCCTAATCCAGGCCGAATGATTCTTATATTCTTTTCTGTAAAAAAATCCCCGGCATTCATATCCTCCACTATGTAAATAGAGCGCTTAAACATCGCACTCTTTTTTTCATCTTCAAGTATACCATATTTAATCTGGCCTAAAGATTTAAAGGCTCTTCCGGTTTCTTCTACCAGCAATTTAAATTCATGTGGTTCCATAGAAAATGCAGCATCTACACCACCTTCTTCCCTGCTCAAAGTAAAATGTTTTTCAATGACAACGGCGCCTAATGCCACAGATGCAACAGCCACCCCAATTCCCAATGTATGATCTGACAAACCTGCATGGCAACCAAAGAGTTTTGAAAGATGTGGTATCGTAAGGAGATTTGTGTTTTCAGGTGTTGACGGATATGTACTGGTGCATTTAAGTAAAATCAACTCTCTGCATCCATTCTCTCTTAATGTCTTAACTGCGAGTTCAATATCAGCAAGTGTAGAAATGCCTATAGACATAATAACAGGTTTCCCTGTTTGGGCAACCTTTTTTAAAAGAGGTAAATGATTGTTTTCAAAAGATGCTATTTTATAAGCAGGCACATTTAGCGTTTCTAAAAAATCAACTGCAGTTTCATCAAAAGGTGTACTAAAACACAACAACCCTCTTTTCGTGGCCCTCGCAAATAATTCCTGGTGCCATTCCCACGGCGTATGTGCTTCCTCGTAAAGCTCATAAAGGTTTTTATTTTTCCATAAAGACGAAGGATCACTAATCACAAACTCTGCAGATCTAACATTAATGGTAAGGGTGTCTGCGGTATAAGTCTGCAACTTAATAGCGTGAGCACCGCAATCTGCAGCCGAATCTATAATTGATAAGGCCTTTTCCAATGACTGGTTATGATTCCCTGACATCTCCGCAATAATCAGGGGCATGTGTGAAAAGCCTATAATCCTATTTTGAATTTTTATGTCTTTCATTTTAAATATTCAAAAGCATTATACTTTTCGTTGTTAATAATTTTTACTCCACTTAAATCAAAACCATTTGATTGAAAAATTTTATTTGATAAATCGTTACTAGTTTTTACGAAGGCTAAAAACAATTTTCCCGGCTCTTTTTCAATTAGCAGTTGAACAATTTTTTTACCAAAGCCAAATCCTCTCCACAACTTATCAATAGAATAATTTATAACCCAATTTCCATCTTCATTTAGATCGGTTCTTATTTGCCCAACCGGAGTAGCCGAATAGTCTAAAACGTAAAGTTTGAAATACTTTGATTTTAGTTTGTCGGTAAACCATCGGACATGATTATCCCACTCGATAGCATTCTGGTTGATTGAATTGTTTCTCACTACCTCGTCATTAGCCCAATCAAAATACAACTTCATGTCCGCGAGTTCTACAGATCTGAGTTTTAGATTCAGATCAAGAAATAATTTAAGAAGATTTTTAGCAGGTGGGTCGCTTTGCTTCGAGGTTGTATCTAAATTATCTGAGTTTTGATTTGGATAGTAGTCCGGATTTTTAAATACTTCATTTAATATACTTGGATTTAAATCTTTTAGATTACCCAGGCCGATTGCCTTGTTTAACTTAATAAATCCATTGTAAATAAAAAAATGATTTGTTGTATAAAATCCTGTAAAGCAAATTAAGTTTCTTGAATAAGCCTCAAGTAACACGGTACTCGCTGAAACAAATGCGTACTCACAGGTATCCATCAAATCAGCAATTTCGTTAGCTGATAGATTCATATATAGTTTCAACCGTGTTGTTTCATTACTTATTTTTTCCAGTGTATCAATCATTCCTTTCGGGAAAGAATTTGAATACATAATATGCAATGTATTTAACTCTTTTACATCAACCAGCAACCTGGCAATTTTAAGCGTTAGTTGAAAATAGTCAGAACCACCTAAGCTAATAAATACATCCCCATCGATTTTATTTATTGAACTGTGAGGCCGCATAAAAGGCTTTCGTAATATCGCATAGTCCAGGCCGGTATATAATTTGGTGTAAGCTTCCATCTTATAAATACTTTGGTCTAAACCCGGGGCGTGATTAATAACAGCATCTGCAACGAAACGATTGGTTGCTAAATCATCAATACAAACCAGTTTACAATTCTTTTCTTTAACTGCTTTTTGATAGTTTATTCCAAAATGATAGCCATCTAAAACAACAATTTCGTCGCCATTCAAAATATCCTTGAGATCAAAATTTATTTCTTGTCCTGCAGATATTTCATCAGCTGTTTTATAAGGAAGTTCTCCAGGTAATATAATTATTTCGTCACAGTAACTTTTAATTTCCTGTTCAATAAAATCACTTGTTTTATATAAGGCAAAGGCAATATAAAAATGTTCTTTTAGAATATCTGCTAAAGCAAGCAGCCTGTATATATGTCCAAAGCCGATAAGTTTATTGCCATCAGCGCGAAGAATTATCTTTTGCTTAAGCATGCGTTATATTACTTCTTAAAAAAAATCGAAATTTATTTTTTCAAAAGGAACCATGTTATATCGTCCTGGGGGAAAAGTGGGTCTCTTTTATAAACAAAACCGTAATCTGATAAAACCAAATCAGGGTAGGTCTGCATTATCTCACCTGCAAAATCTCTTTTAAATAAGCGATCATGATGCCCCCGATAACCAATTGTGACGGGCGATGGATTATAATATTCGCAAAGAAGAATATATTTCGATGCAGAGTCGTATAATTTTTTGTATACGAAACTCAACATATCCGGATTTATATGAATTAGTACTCCCTTTATTAAACTAATTTCAAATTTTTGTTTAGGCTCGTAATCGAATATTGAAATATTAAAGACATTGTCTTTTCCTATTACTTTAGCCAATTGGTTTGAAGCCATAGTATTAATTTCGATTCCCGTTGACTTTATACCTGGAAAAAGCAACTGTAGTGCTTTTAAATTCATTCCAATATTGGCTCCAAATTCAATAATTGAAGACGGCTTTGTGGCAGTTTTTAGAACCTTGGAAAAAAAATTTAGATTCGAAGCTAAAAGTTCATCACTTTTATTTCGTTCGATGTAATCTTCTCCGAAACTTCCGGCCCAAAATTCTTCCTGTTCAGTTTTGTAACTCATACATATTATGATTCAAGTAACAACTTATATTTTGCTTCTGCAAGTTTCCAATCCATCTCATTATCTATATCCTGAACTTGAAGTTCATTTAAAATAATACTGCCGGAATTATCTGTGTACAATTTTTTTTTATTTGAAAAGCCAGAAGTATTGAACCAATAAAATTGGCCCGCATCATGAAAGAATTTGGGCATATCCTGGGAACGTTTATTTAAATTTTCGGGCCACTTCATAGAGACTTTTCCAGCTTCATCGAAAATTAATGATCTTAAAATAGGATAGCTAAAAGCACAAACAGGAAAGACGGAATCATAATTCCGTGTCATTAATAAGGAATATCCTTTAAGTAAAGATGCTGTGTTTAATAACGGAGCCGTAGGATAAATACAACACGCGCTACTATATTTTTTTCCATTTAAACTTAATTGCTCCAACACTTCTATTATTACATCGGCTGTCGTTGCATAATCATCAGCATTTTTAATACTCCGCATAAACGGAACTGATGCTCCATATTGTTTAGCTATTGCAGCAATTTCATTATCATCGGTAGAAACTATTACATCTTCAAACAAGCCCGAAGTCAATGCCGTTTCTATTGAGTACGCAATAATTGGTTTCCCTAAAAAATCTTTTATATTTTTCCCGGGAATTCGCTTGCTGCCGCCACGTGCTGTAATAATGGCTACGTTCTTCATTTATAAAATTCATAAACAGATTGGATAACCAAATCCTGTTCCTCTGCTTTCAAGGCAGGATACATGGGTAAGCTTAAACACCTGCTGTAATATCTTTCAGCATTTGGATAGTCACCCTCTTTAAATCCCTGTTGTTTATAGTAAGGCATCAGGTGTGCCGGTATATAATGCACCTGCGCAAAAATATTCTTTGTTCTCAAAAAATTATACAACCCAAGCCTGTCATCAACTTCAATAATATATAAGTGGTATGCATTCCCTTCAACAAAACCCGATTGGCCTTTCAGCCACAATTTATTATCAAAAGCATCCGAATATTTTTTTGCAATCAGCTTTCTTTTTGTAAGCCCATCACCTGCTCTTTGTAACTGCGAAATTCCCAGTGCTGCCTGGAAATCAGTAAGCCGGTAATTATACCCGGTCTCCTGCATTTCCATATACCATTGCGGGTATGCTTTTACAATCTCATTTGTATTTCCCGATGCCCATTGCATATCATTTTGAAAATCTTCCTGCCTGCGTGTAATACCATGCGTTCTCATAGTCAGGAGCCTTTCATACAATTCTTTTTTATTGGTGGTGATCATTCCTCCCTCGCCGCAGGCTATATGCTTTACGGGATGAAAAGAAAATATGGAAAGATCAGCCCATTTGCCATTTCCGCAAAGCTGTTGTCTTCCTTCACTGTCAGTGAAGAATCCCCCCGGAGCATGGCATGCATCTTCTATAATCCAAAGGCCGTATTCATCAGCCAGTTTCCTGTAAGCCTCCATATCTACGGCAAGGCCTGCGAAGTCCACGGGTATAAGTCCCGAATAAGTCCCCCTGGGTGAGGCATTCAATATCTTTTTTACTTCCGCGATATCAACCAGGTATGTTTGCGGATCTATGTCCGCAAACATTACGTCACCGCCACAATATTTTATACAATTTGCAGAAGCTACAAACGTAATTGGCGTAGTAATTACTTTTTGGCCACCTTCTATCCCTAAAGCCATTGCACATAAATGTAAAGCAGCGGTACCATTGGCAACTGCCACCGCATACTTTGCGCCAACATACGAAGCAAATGCTTTTTCAAATTCACCAATCTTTGGCCCCTGTGTTAAGAAATCTGATTGAAGCGTTTCAATCACTGCATGGATATCCTCGTCGGTAATATTTTGTCTTCCATAAGGTATAGGATTTATTTTTTTCACTATTGAAAATCAGTATCAATATTTTCTTTCATTAGCATTCGCAGGTCATCTACTGATAGCCATTCTAAATTTGTACCAGACCCATAACTGAAACCTTCTGGCACTTTTACCGCATTAAAATGATCAATAAATTTTTTCATATCCCAAACCGGTAACTGTGGCAGGATGGCATAATATTTCCCAAGGTCATATGTAGAAAAAGAATCTGAAGCAGTTATCATTTCTTCATGGATCTTTTCGCCGGGGCGAATGCCTGTCACAGGATGTTCACAATCAGGGCCGATTGCCTTTGCAACATCAAGAATATTGTAAGAAGGGATTTTTGGCACAAACAATTCACCGCCCCATGCATTTTCCAAAGCGTATAAAACCATGTCAACGCCATCCGATAGTGAAATATTGAATCGCGTCATTTGCGGATCTGTAATTGGTAAAATACCTGTCTTTCTTTTCTCCATAAAGAAAGGAATTACCGATCCGTTTGATCCCATAACATTGCCATAACGAACTACCGAAAACTTTATATCTTTTTTTCCTTTGATATTATTTGCGGCAATAAATAATTTATCTGATACAAGTTTTGTGGCGCCATATAGGTTAATAGGCGCAGCCGCTTTATCTGTTGACAGGGCCACTACGTTTTCAACGTCAGATTCAAGACAGGCCGAAATTATATTTTCGGCGCCTATGATATTTGTCTTGACGCATTCCATGGGATTGTATTCTGCAATGGGCACATGTTTCATGGCCGCAGCATGTACAACAGTATCTACGCCCTTTAACGCAGTCTTTAATCGTTCATAATCTCTTACATCCCCAATAAAAAAACGGATCATAGGATATTTAACTATAGGATATTCCAGAGCCATTTGGTATTGCTTCTGTTCGTCTCTTGAAAAAATTACCAGTCGTTTTAGCTGTGGAAATTTAGATAATATTATTTTCACAAAAGCTCTCCCAAATGAGCCGGTCCCTCCCGTAATTAAAATCGATTTATCGTTTAACATCATTAAATAAATTGAATGATTTAATAACACCATTTCCGAAATTCCATTCGTAAGGTATTAAGGGGCTCACTGATTCTGAAGCCATTCTTTCAGCGACTTCACCATCAACGCCTAAATTTTTCATACGTGTATTTATTGTAAAATAGCCTATTTCTTTACTGGCAGTTAAACCAACTCTGCCATCACTTGCCCTTATTCCCATAGATAAATAATATTGCTGCGGTAATAGGG
>DASYOM010000087.1:0-6310 GCA_036007765.1 Chitinophagaceae bacterium
CCCTTTCGGGCCTTTTTCCACTTCAAAGCTTATTTTGTCATTTTCTTTTACAGGCCCATCTAACTGATTTACGTGTACGAAAATGCTTTCCTGTGTCTGTGAATCCTTAATAAACCCAAACCCTTTGTCCTGGTTAAAAAAAGTAATGACACCAGTTCTTACAACATCGCCTTCTTCGCCTGGCTCATACCTTGGGATACTTATTAGCATGTCTTCCTGTTTGAAGATTTTCTTCTTTTTAGGATCAGGTGGCACCGAAGAAATGTTTCCATTCTCATCAATGTACGCCATCATATCTTCAAGTGGCACGCCCTTTTTAGCATTTGCTTTACGCTCCTCTTTCTTTTCTTTTTTATCCTGTTTCTGTTTTAATCTTTTCTTTTCTTTTTCCTTTTTGCTAAAAGTTTCCTGCGATTTCGACATAATGATTTTAGTTATTAGTATTGCTTTAATTTTTACAACTACCTGCGTGAAAGGTAATTCAGCATCAATTCATCTCCAAAATATAATTTCTAAAGTGTATATTTTGTGGAAAATCATTCAATTGGTTTTTTTAAAAACTGGAGTAAGCTGCCAGATGGTTTCTTCAATTCTGCCGTTACCTTTGCGGGAATCTAGCATGGGACTACAATTCCCATAGATGTAAGCATCAGGATTGCCTCTGCCGTAACCTGCCAGGGAGATTCGTTGTTATTTTTTATAGCGTACAACTTTTTTATAACAAGACCTCTTGTTATAAAAGATGCAAACGAACCTTTTATATCACCAGGCCCAAAAGGGATTCCGGCATTCTCTTACACCATCCCAGGCATTGATTATTTTAGCATGTGGGTTAGTTCGCAATTGCCAGGTTGTTTTTCTATTTCACTTTTGTTACCCAAAAATTTATACCGGAAGATTGACACCAAGCTTTAGTTACCTCTCCTTTTTCATTTTTAACAAAGAGAACATTCATAATTAATGAAGTAAAATGATCTTCTGCATCTCTGTATAAAGGAAAAAAATTTGTAAGGTCGCGACCATTCCAAATAAAATATAATTTGTCATTATTTTGTGAGATGATTAATTTCGTTCCAGCAGTATCAATATATTTACCCTCGTATAATTTATATTCATTAGTTCTGTCCTTTTCTTTTGGCAAAGGACAGTTGGAGATGCTGTCTATTTCCTTAATTACATTGTTTGTAAATGCAGTCATTGATAAAATTCCTTTTTCTTTTGTGGCAAGGGTAGCATAGCCAACTATGCCGCTTCTATCTAAAATACCTCCCTGAATAGCAGTGGGCGTGAGAACTCCTTTTTTACCTTTTGGAAATGTATCATCTACTGCCTTACTCATATCAACTAAATCAGGTCGAATGCTTAATATATTAGAAGTTTCAAGTTCGTCTGCATGACCACCGAATGCTTTTGTTGCAATCTGTTTGTCCGCATTAAGAAAAGCAGGTCTGGAATAATCACTATAAAATAAAAGTATTCCTGATGTTGCAAGAATATTTGCAGCAATTGCCAAAGTGGGCGTAGTGCTTATGCCAATATTTATAATATAGAACCGCTTAGGTCCATAATTGGATAAAGTTCTCACAATTTGTAAAACCATGTCAGTGGACGTAGAAAATGATAAGCTAGTAGAGCCAGCATATTTTATAAAGGCAGGATAAAACCCGTAATTTATTGTTGGCGTAATAATTACATTTCGTTCTAAAGCCAATCTGTTTATACAATCTTCGGCCTGCAAAAAATCAGTGGAAAGTGGAAGATGCGGGCCATGCTCTTTTGCTCCCGCTCCCAAAGGGATAATAATTACTGCATCAGGAATTAATAGTTGTTTTGCTATTGTCCAACTAATGTCTTCTAAAAAAACAGCCTTATTTTTTGGATTTCTTTTTTGTGCAAATGCAGATAATGTAGTTACTAAAAAAACAATTAAAATAAAATTTTTCATGTCAATATTTTATTAAGTCTACGCTTTTGTCATAGGTGGTTTCAATGTCTCATTCCCTGCCGTTTCACAAGAGCCTTTTGCCTGGCAGGATACGGCTGCTCAGAGTCATTGATCTGTAATTAAGTATATGCCTTGCTCTCCAGTAAGATAGAAGGCAGCTGAACTATGCACCTAATCAGGTTTTCTACTAGCTTCCATACACCACTACAGGGTTATTACGCATGTAACCTAACTTTTGTTTAAAGAATACTGTAATGTTTCCTCGTTACAATCAAATTACCGCTCAAATACTCGGTGTTTTTTTCCTTTCCCTTCATCAGAGTAGTCACCGCTTCAAATAACTGCAAAAATATGACTGCTTTATCTTGTCCCTCCGGCTCAAGTCAGACGGGCATAAATCTCTTTCCATTACTAACCATTGTATTTATGCTTTTTACAGAATGGTCAAACCTCTTGTAAACTGTGTCGTAGCTTTTTGTTATTTCAAATAATAAAAGCCAAATGCTGACAGGTAAATGTGATAAAATAAATACCTTCCATATAATCAATCGGAGATTTAACAGCTAAGAATCTAAGATAAACATTTCTCTTTTAGATTGGTCGCCGTGTCCTGCTTTGCTTCAGACCCGGAGTAAAGACACGGCTTAGGATGAGCTGAAATAATTACTGAGTTTCTCAAAGAGGAGTCGCCGGAAATACCAGGACCCGGCCCAGATAATTTTCAAAATAGGCACGCTTACTTTAATTTTAGAGAATGCCAACAGAAAATGATACATCAATAAAAGATATATTTTCCAAAGCTGAAGAAGCTGAAAAAAAAGATGACACGAAAAAAGCAATTGAGCTTTATAAGGCTGTGACGGACGAAGACAATCTCAATATTCCCGCTTATGATAAGTTGATGAAGTTATTTAGAAAGTCGAAGGAATATAAAAAAGAATTGAGCCTGGTAAATAAAGCTATTAAAGTCTATGAGGCTTATTATAAAATGCGCTGGCGTAAGCATTCAAAAACTATTGATAGTATAAGTTCCAAGCTAAATAAGTCGTTAGGGCTAACAGACAAAGAAGGTATTCATGTTTATGATCCTGAACCTTTAGGGAAATGGAAAAAAAGAAAAATCATTGTTCAAAATAAGCTAAAAAAATAGAGCCTTCCTACAACGTCTTGTTATCATTTAATACTTTGGAATATTATTTTAAAAGAAGAAGTCAAAAAATCCTCTTCAATCCTTTTTCAAAAAAGCCCCTGAAAGGTTTTTTAGGTTCCATATATTTTAATCCAAAGGCCATAATACTTTTCTCTTTTATATAGGCCACTGTCTCTTCAATTGATTCAGAAACTAGATAGAGATTCTCATCATTCTTTGAGATAGTTCCAACTTTAAACATATGCTGGTTGTGCTCTAAAACATTTTTATAAAACTGTTTATCCCAGATGATAATGGGAAACATTTCTATTTTCTCTGTTTGAACCAAAGTAAGGGCTTCATAAAATTCATCCAGTGTTCCAAATCCACCCGGCATTACTACAAAGGCATATGAATATTTTATCAGGAGCATTTTTCTCAGGAAAAAATATTTTATATCCACCCATTTATCAAGGTAAGGATTGTGGTGCTGCTCCTTCGGGAGAATTATATTACAGCCGACACTTCTGCCTCCCACGTCTTTCGCACCGCGATTTGCGGCTTCCATAATACCAGGGCCTCCTCCCGTCATAATTGTAAATCCAAGTTTAGCAATTTCCCCGGAGAGTGCTCTTGCCTGTTTATAAAATGGATGATCTTCTTTAAACCGCGCAGATCCAAATACAGTAACACATGGCCCTACAAAATGTAATACCCGGAACCCTTTAATAAACTCAAAAAAAACACTCACTGCATATTTAAAATCTTTCCACCTGCTCTGCGGTCCTTCCAAAAATTGTATTTCTGTTTTTGATTTTTGTTCTTTCAATTAATATTTTTCATTAATATTTTAATAAAGAGTTTAGCTTTTCTGCAACTTTTTCCGCGTTGGGCAACATCGCCTTTTCAAGATTAATATTCATAGGTACAGCCGGTAAATTCAGTGACCCTAATACTTCCACAGGTGCATCTAAAAACTGGAAACACTCCTTTGAAATACGCCCTGCAAGAGCTTCTGCAAAAGAATTGTTTTGTTGCTCCTCTGTAAGCACAAGGCATTTGCCATGCTTCTTTACAGTTGAAAAAATTAATGGTTCATCTAAAGGAAAAAGCGTACGAAGATCAATAATTTCAATTTGCCCCGGCAATAATTTTGATGCTGCCTTCGACCAATATATCCCCATTCCGTACGTAATGATACAACAGGTTTCACCGTGATTTATTTTTTCTTCATCGGCAAACAAAACACAATTTGCTTTGCCTAACGGTAACACATAATCGCTTCCGGGCTCAATAGATTTCGCTTCTTCTGTACCTGGCACTTTGCTCCAGTAAAGCCCTTTGTGCTCCAGCATGATAACCGGGTTGGGATCAAGGAATGCAGCTTTCATTAATCCTTTCATGTCAGCAGCATTTGAAGGATATACAATTTTTATTCCTTTAATAGCAAGAAGCAAAGTTTCTACACAACCGCTATGGTATGGACCGCCGCCACCATAGGCACCTACCGGAACCCGGATTACAGTTTGTACCGGAAACTTCCCGCAGCTCAGGTAGCAACTCTTTGCTACTTCAGTAACGAGTTGATTTATGCCGGGATAAATGTAATCAGCAAACTGTATCACCACAATCGGCTTTACTCCTGTGGCCGACATGCCTACTGTCGAACCAATAATATACGCTTCCTGAATGGCTGTATTAAAAACGCGGTGGTCACCAAACTGCTCAGCCAGTGTTGCCGCCTCCCTGAAAACGCCACCCAGCCTACGCCCTACGTCCTGCCCATATAAAACTGCTTCAGGATACTGTTCCATTATTTCACGAATGGCAAATAAAGCCGCATCTACCATTATCACTTTTTCTTTGCCTGCGGGGCTACGCTCTCCTGTTTCTTCTGCAACCGGCGAAGGCGCAAAAATCTTTTCTTCAATTTTTAATACATTAGGTTCGGGCGCATTGCAAGCCTGCTCAAATTGCTGTGTCACTGCTTCTCTAACAATTGATTGAATTTCATTTAAATCATTTTCTGCTATACCAATTGATATTAACCTCTTCTTTAGTTTTGGCAACGGATCATTCTGTGCATGCTTTTCAAGGTCTTCATTTGACCGATAAAATTCTTTGCGTACTCCACTTGTATGGTGCCCCAGCAAAGGAACTTTCGCATGAACCAGGTAAGGCCCTGATCCTTCTCTCACGGTAGTGATTACATTTCTCATTGTGTCATAACTATGTATAAAGTCGCTACCGTCAATGCTTACACGCTGAAGGCCTGTAAATCCTTTTGCGAAAATAAAGGCATTGGAAGTACGAGCCTCTGCCGAGGTAACACTTATGCCCCAGTCATTATCCTGCACTAAATAAATTATTGGTAATTTTTTTAAAACAGCAAATTGTAATGCTTCACTTACTTCACCTTCGGTTAGGCTTGCATCTCCAAGGGAACATACAACAACAGGAGATTCACCATTTCCCCCTTTTTTATATAGAGGTGAATTTATCCTTTGTAAATATTGCAAGCCCTGTGCTATTCCTGTAGCAGGTATGGCCTGCATGCCAGTTGCACTGCTCTGGTGGATCATGGTCGGCTTATCATCCCCCCTATAATTCGGATGCGAATAATATTCTTTTCCTCCTGTAAAAATATCATCACCTTTCGCCAGCAACTGGAGCATTAAAGTATAAGGAGAAAAGCCAAGGCCGAGCAATATACTCTCGTCACGATAGTAAGGGCTTACATAATCGCATGGCAGTAAATTGAATGCTGTAGCAAGTTGTATCGCTTCGTGTCCCCGGGAAGTAGAATGAACATATTTGCAAATTTGGCGGTTGGCTTCATAGGTTTCCGCCATTGAAGAGGCGGTGCACATTAACCGGAAAGCATTTAAAAGAATTTCCTTATCTATCATTTTAATTAGCTGGTTGGCTAATTAGCTAATTAGCTAATTGATTAACCTTTTCATCTTTAAATGCTTCTCTCGGCTTTAAACCGAGTAATTGAAACATTGCCTTGTCTGCATCAAAGGCAGGATTGGGAGTTGTGAGTAATTTATCGCCGGAAAAAATTGAATTGGCGCCAGCCATAAAACACAACGCCTGTTCTGCAATCGACATTTCAGAGCGGCCGGCACTTAGCCTAACCATTGCCTGCGGCATAATTATTCTTGTAGTAGCAATCATTTTTATCATATCCCAAATGTCCACTTTAGGATTATCCTGTAATGGGGTCCCTTTCA
>DASYOM010000088.1:0-26677 GCA_036007765.1 Chitinophagaceae bacterium
CGATGTAGGTAATAATTTAAAGCCGTGGATTAATTTTAATGTTGGCGGAGGATATTCTATATTTCTGTCTAATTATAATTTTCTCCGCGTAAACCTTACCGCCAACTTTTCAGCAACGAAAGTAGTCAACTTCAACTACACCATTGATGTGAGCGGCAAACCTCAAAGCTCAGGCACCTATTCAGCCAACTTATCGTACGTCGGCCTTTCCATCAATTATATTTTTACAGGAGTAAATAAACGGCTGCTTAGATTCTACAAAAGGAATATAAAATAATGACAATCAATAAGGCTCTTTATCTTTATAGAAAGCATTAAAATTTTAATCAAGCTTGAAAAAATCCGCCGCAATACCATCTGCAAAAAGTTTCCCTTCGTCAGTAAGTATCAATTTTGTCCCGGTCTTTATCATGAAGCCTTTATCAATGTATTTGTTTGCGGAATTGCTTATCCTTTCCACTTCATTTTGAGAAAACTTATCAGAAATAAATGCCAGGTCGATACCTTCTATCGTTCGCAAAGCCGTCATCACATATTCATTCAGCTTTTGATCTGTAGTGAGAATTTCTTCTTCAAAAGGAATAATGTTATTTGTTATGGATTGGATGTACAGTGCATTGTTGGCGATATTCCATTTCCTTGCTATACCATTATATGAATGCGCAGATGGCCCGATACCAATGTATGTATCACCTTTCCAATAACTGCTATTGTGCCTGCTTCGAAAACCCGGCTTCGCAAAATTCGAAATCTCATAATGTTCATAACCTGCATCATTCATCCATTGCATTAGCAATAGGAATTGCCTTGCCTGTGTATCAGGATCGACATCTTCCTTTTTATTCAATCCAACCATTTTTTTTAAAGCAGTTCCAAGTTCAACAGTTAATGCATAACACGCAATATGTGGTACCCCAAATGATATTATTTTTTTTACATTATCATGCCATTCGTCATCAGTAAGCAATGGTGTCCCGTAAATAAGGTCAACTGAAAAATTATGGAATCCCGCTTCTCTTGCTAATTCGATACATGCCGTTGCTTCTTCGGCGTTGTGTGCCCTGTTCATCCATTTGAGATCCGCTTCCTTAAAAGATTGTATTCCTATGCTAAGCCTGTTTATACCAGCATCTTTCCAGTCATTTAATTTTTCTACACTTATATCATCAGGATTGGCTTCAAGTGTAATTTCTGCAGAAGAACCTACAGTGCAATTATTTTTTATTGCAAATAATAATTCTTCAATATCGCGTTTATCTAAGAGGCTGGGTGTTCCTCCGCCAAAATAAATAGTTTCAATAATTTCTTTACCGGTGTTGAATTTATGAGAAAGTGTAATTTCTTTTTCTAATGCATCCGTCATTTCATCTTTTAATGTAAGTGATGTTGAGAAATGAAAGTTGCAGTAATGGCATGCCTGCTTACAGAAAGGAATATGAATGTAAATACCTGCCAAAAAGTTTTACGTTTTAATTTCGGCTTCAGCGCCAAGCCCGGGTTTCAGAAATTCATTTAGATTTGAATGATTAACATGGCATCAATAACATTAAAATATTTCACAAGGTTCATCATTCTTTTTCAGCTCTGTATTTTTTTGTTCTTGCCAAATGCTTTTTGCCAAAAAAAATATACCGTTCAATACCTGCTTTACGGCAAAGATACTTCGCAGAAAATACAGAAACCGGAACTCAAAACAATTTTCGATGATGAAGAAACGGCTTCCACTTATATCAGCTCACTTCCCGGAATCCTTTTGTCTAAAGGTTTCCCGGCGGCATCAGTTGATTCAGTGAAATATGATTCAACCTTCGCTGTCGCCCAACTTTACCTGGGAGAACAATTTAAATGGGTAGAAATCAATAAGGATAGTATTGACACGAGGGCTCTTGAGGCAACCGGGTGGACTGCAAAACAATCCAGGAGCAATAAAATGGACTTTACGCGCCTTCAGTTACAGGAAGAAAAAATTATTAATTATTATGAGAACATCGGTTATCCATTTGCGCAAGTAAGCCTTGACAGCATTCAATTTTCAGGCGATAAAATTAAAGCCAGCATATCAGTAAATAAAGGGCCAATATATCGTATTGATAGCATTAAAGTCTTTGGAAATGCTAAAATCAAAAATTTATTTCTTCAGCATTATCTCGGCATTAGCAACGGCATTCTGTACGACAATGGAAAATTGAAACAGGTAAGTAACAGGATAAAAGAATTGCCTTACGTGCAGGAACAACAGCCCTGGGATATTTCTATGCTGGGGAGTGGTTCGGTGCTTAATCTTTATCTCCAGCAAAAGAAAAGTAGTGCAATAGATGTCCTGATAGGATATTTACCTGCAAATAATGCAACAGGAAAAGCGCAGTTCACCGGAGATGTCCACCTCGATCTTAAAAATGCGCTTGGGTCTGGCGAAAACATTTTACTTAACTGGCAACAACTTCAGCCCCAATCTCCAAGGCTCAACATAGGTTATAAACATCCTTATATTTTGAATTCTTCGTTTGGGATTGACTTTGCTTTTGACCTGCTGAAAAGAGATTCTTCATATCTTCAGCTGAATGCGATTTTCGGGCTTCAATACATTATATCCGCCAACCAGTCGGGAAAAATTTTTTATCAAAATGAACGCAGCTATTTACTCTCCGGTGGTGTAGATACTAACCGTGTATTAGTTACAAGAATGTTGCCTGTGAATATTGATGTAAGCTCCGGAAATTTTGGCCTGAGTTATAATTTTATTAATACCAATTACAGGTTAAATCCGCGAAGAGGCAATGAGTTAGAAATTACTTTGGCTACAGGTATTAAAAAGATTACAAAAAATAATGACATAGTTAACCTGAAAGATCCTGGTGATCCTGCCTTTAGTTTTAATTCGTTATACGATTCTATAAAACTCAAAACTTATCGCATACGCCTGCAGGCATCAGCTGCACATTACATATTGGCCGGGAAAAGCAGCACTTTAAAAATTGCTTTCAATGTAGGATGGCTTGAAACACCACAGGTTTTCCGGAATGAATTGTTTCAAATAGGAGGCTACAGGCTGCTTAGGGGGTTCGATGAAGAAAGTATATATGCAAACAGGTATGGAGTTTTCACTGCTGAATACCGTTATCTTGTTGGTATTAATTCATACCTGTTCGGCTTTTCAGATGCAGGTTTCACCAAAACGAATTTCAATACTACAAGCTTTAATAACAATTTCATTAGTGGAGGTATTGGGCTTGCCTTTGAAACAAAATTAGGTTTGCTTAACCTTAGCTATGCCCTGGGCAAAAGAAATGATATAAAATTTGATATTCGAAATTCTTCTAAAATACATTTTGGATATATCAATTATTTTTGAGTTTATGAGTACCAAAAAAAATGGGATGAAAATGAAGGGGCCAATGAAATCAATATTATTTTTTTTGTTTTTATATTCTAATTGCGTGTTTTCTCAGTTGCACCGTGATACAACATATGCCCTTAAGAAAGATTCATCATTGTTAACTATAGCTAATACAACTGTTGCAAAAATTGATTCTTCCTTAGCCGCTTCACAAATCAAAGTAAAAAGCTACCATTCAATCATAAACGATTTACTTTCTTCAAATAAATTTATTAATGTAAAAGACGCGCCGTTTTATTTCATTGCTGAAAAAAAGCAATTTGCCGGGAAAGAATTTGTATTTTACATTTTATGCACCGTGGTTCTAATACTTGCCATTTTTAAAACTTTTTACAAGAGTTATTTCGATAATCTCTTCAGAGTTTTTTTTAATACTTCGCTCAGGCAGACCCAGCTCACAGACCAGCTTTTACAGGCAAAGCTTCCCTCTTTTATACTTAATATTTTTTTTACTATCAGCGCGGGGATATTTCTTTGGTTGCTTTTTACCTATTACCACCCTCCTCAATTAATAAACACAAAATTGCTTTTGCTATTTTGTATTTTAGGAATTGGCGTTCTGTATTTTGTAAAATATTGTACACTCAAGTTTTTTGGCTGGCTGAGTACTATGCAGCAAACTGTTGATAGCTACATTTTCATTATATTTTTAGTAAACAAAATATCAGGGATTGTACTTGTTCCTTTTCTTATAATTCTTGCTTTCTCTCTTCCTTTATGGATACATTACATTACTACGGTTGCTATATTTATAATTATACTATTCTTTTTATCAAGGTACATTAAAACCTATGGTGTTCTGAATAACAAATTACCACTAAATGCCTTTCACTTCTTAATATATATTATTGCCACAGAAATAATTCCAATTCTTATTCTTTATAAAGTAACTATTGATTATTTAATATAAATGCTGTTGGTTTAAAGTAACTTAATAAGATATAACATTCTATGAAGGCCGTTTTTGGACAAAAAAACGTAACTTTGCAAAACACCTTTTTATTCAAGATGGATACAAAAACTGCATTTTCCGAATCTCGAACTATTAAGCAAATACAAAACATTCTTATTACACAGGCAAAACCGGATAATGAAAAATCTCCATATTTTGAGATGGCAAAAAAATACAAGGTAAATCTCGATTTTAAGCCCTTCATAAGAGTAGAGCCTATTTCATCAAAAGAGTTTCGCAAACAAAAAATAGATATTACTGCTTATTCTGCTGTAATATTCACCAGCAGGAATGCAATTGACCACTTTTTCAGAACGTGTGAAGAATTGAAAATTACAATCTCGCAACACACCAAGTATTTTTGTATAACGGAATCCGTTGCTTTATATCTTCAAAAATTTATTTTATACCGAAAGCGAAAAGTTTTTTATGCTGATGGCACAAATAAAAACCTCTTTGATGTAATCAATAAGTATAAAGAGCAGGAAAGTTTTTTATATCCCTGTTCCGAATCTTTTGACAGTGAGATTACCAACTGGCTTATTTCTAACGGATGCGAATATGCGATACCAGTACTTTACGAGATCATCTCCAATGATGTAAAAGGAATACTTTCAAAACATAATTACGATATCATATGTTTTTTTACGCCTTTAGGGGTTAGAAGCTTTGTTCAAAATTGCCCGGAGTTCCGACAGAATGGGACAATGCTTGGCGCCTTTGGAGATAATACCCGCAAAGCTGTAACTGCCGCAGGATTCAATCCCGACATAATTGCCCCGCAACCTAAAATGCCCAGCATGGTTTCAGCCCTGGAAAACTTTCTTTCAGGGTTAAAGAAAAAATAGTATAGCCCTGAAAAAACTATTCTCTTGGGTTCATTGCTCTCGCATCTTCGAAATATACAAAAGCGTAATAAAAATCGTTTTTACTGAGATGGCTTTCTAAACAGTCGATTAATTGATTTAGAGTCTCTGCCGAAGTAATATATAAAATGTCTTGAGACCTCTCGTTTGCCATTGTAATTTTATATAAAGGATACTTTGGTTGGTTGATAATTTGTGATTTTTTCGGAATGCAGCAGCCCATACTATCAAGTATCTTATCTTCCACTATAAACGCTTCATGATAATCAGGATTTGAAATTTTGAATGAGCTATCACAAAAAATCAGAATTGGAATAGGTTTGTTATTCTCGCCTGTATATTCAAAAATTAAGCAGTGTAGCGGATTCAAATGTTGATGAACCTTAGCTTTACATCCAATAGAAAACAATAAAAGCAGGATTATAATTTTCATACAATTGAGTAAGACATGTGAACATTCCTTGTTCAATCAGATGCAGCTACGGTGTTTATCCATATTTTTTTTGAATACACCTCTATAATTTCACCAGCTCTTTTCTTATAGCTTCCAGGGGAAAGCCCTACACGGCTTTAATTAAACTTTTAATTTTTGAAAAAGGCTTTCGCGGTAACCATCAATTGTCCTCTCACTTAACCCCATTTCAGAAACAATTTGCTTGTAGGTCATACCGCTGCAGTCAATATTTAAAAAAATTTGCTCTTTATCTGTTATTTTTGATACATCTTTTTCAGTCTGCAACGATCTGATATCATTTGTTTAACTATTCTACAAATTTTTTTCTATAATAAATTTCATAAGAGCAGCCGGCGCTTTTAATTGCAGCTTTTGCATAATATTTTTCCGGTGCCTTTCAATCGTATAGATACTTAAAAATAATTTATCGGCAATCTGTTAATTGGTAAAATTATTTTTTAGCAAAACGATAATTTTCTTTTCACGCCTGGTGAGGTTAAATTGTTTTAAAAAATCATCTGTTGTATCAAACAGATTTTCTTTTTTTGGTTCGAGGTATGGAGAAGAAGCTTGATTATTCATGACCAGGTTTATGGTTTGCAATAGCTCAGCTTTATTGCTGTTCTTGAGCAAATGGCCATTTACACCCGCCTGCTTTGCCTTATCAATTAAGTGTTCTTCATTCTTTTTTTATAGAAAAAAGTTACCACTTCTTTCCGGGAAGAGGCTTCAACAGGAACTTTTAACAGGACAATGGTATGTGAGATGGGCTTTTATTTCTTTATCAAACTATCCATATATTGAACCGTGCGAACGAGCTGTGAAACATAGCTCATCTCATTATCATACCAGCTCACAGTCTTTACCAGCTGCGTGTCTCCTACGGTTAATACTTTCGTTTGTGTGGCATCAAATAAAGATCCATAACGTATACCAATTACATCGGAGCTTACAATTTCATCTTCAGTATAGCCAAAACTTTCATTAGAAGCTGATTTCATAGCGGCATTTACTTCCCCGATTGATGTCTTCTTCTTTAGCACAGTAGAAAGATCGGTAAGTGATCCTGTTATTACTGGTACCCTTTGAGCAACTCCATCAAGTATTCCTTTAAGCTCGGGTAATACCAGTCCTATTGCTTTTGCAGCGCCCGTACTATTGGGAACAATATTGGCTGCCGCTGCTCTTGCCCTTCTTAAATCGCCTTTTGCATGAGGTGCATCTAAGGTATTCTGGTCGTTGGTATATGCATGTATAGTTGTCATAAATCCTGCTATGATACCAAATGTATCGTTCAGCACTTTTGCCATTGGAGCCAGGCAATTGGTAGTGCAGGACGCACATGAAATAATAGTTTCACTGCCATCAAGAATATCATGATTGACATTGAAAACAATTGTTTTTAAATCTCCTGTTGCAGGTGCAGATATTATAACTCTTTTTGCGCCTACGTTAATGTGTGCCTCTGCCTTTTCCTTATCAGCAAAAAATCCAGTGCTTTCTATCACAACATCCACATCATGCTCTCCCCATGGGATTTGTGAAGGATCTTTTTGCTTATATATTTTAATTTCATCTCCGTTTACTGTTATTGAATCTTCTAAACTTTTCACTTCACCTTCAAACCTGCCTTGTGCACTATCATACTTTAATAAATGTGCAAGCACAGCAGGACTTGTAAGATCATTTATCGCAACCACATCTATTCCTTCCATGTTATAAATCTGTCTGAAAACCAGTCGGCCAATTCTGCCAAAACCATTAATAGCAACTTTAGTTGTGCTCATGACTTATTGTTTTATTTTTCAAAATTAAGCTGCAAAAGTACGTTTTGTGAAAGATATCATTATCATAAAATATCAGATACCGAATTTTATGGGCAATAGGTAATTGACAATGAAGCAATGAGCAAGTTACATATTGAAGGTTGGGCTATTAATTATTCAATTAGCATTATCTATTTGTGCCACTTACATATTTATTTCCCCGTATATAAAACCTATAAGGCAGCAGTCCATCTGGCCCGGCACCCTCAACTCCTATTCTTATGCTTGTACCAATATTTTCTTCAGCCAATGAAAATTTATCCTCCACTATATACATTTCTTTAGAGGTAAGTTTCAGGCCTGAGTGGTGCTTAAATATTCCAAGCGCCTTACCAACATTTCCCGGGCCCCGGGTGAGGGTGCGGTCCAATTTTTTTTTGCCAGTACGTTTCAACATGGCTCCTACGCCTTTCATTGGTTCAACAGCTCTTACCAAAACAGCATCAGGCACATCTTTATCGTTCGTTACAATATTGAACATCTGGTGCATTCCATAACAGATATACACATACGCAATTCCTGCAGCTCCATACATGTGCTCATTGCGTGCCGTACGTCTGTTACCAAACGAATGAGAAGCCTTATCGGTAAGGCCCACATATGCTTCAGTTTCTGTGATCCTTCCGGAAGTAAGATTACCATCAAAAGTGGTAATAATTATTTTTCCGAGCAGTTCTCTTGCAATTTGTACCACATCTTTACGATGATAAAAGGATAACGGCAATTTCTTCATAAAAAAATATTAGAATGCCGCCCAAATTAATGAAACATCTCTTATAAACTTTAAGAAGAAAACCAGATTATATTTTTTAAGTTTGACTGTATTTATAATGCCCATCTAATGTAACAGGTTGCTCCAGGAAATTATTATAGCTATACAGGCTTACTTTAAAGCACACAAATTCATTATTAAAAATAAATTGTGGAAATGGATATTAATTCCCGGACTGATCTATGCCCTGCTTTTTTTTATAGGTTTTTACTTTTTCCTGAAATCTTCCGTACATGTTGTTGATTATTTATTTTCGAAATCCGGAATAAAATTATGGGTATTAAAAGAGCATGGAAGCCTGATAAGATTTCTATTTATTTTCGGTCAAATTATTTTACAGCTCATCCTTACGCTCTTTTATTTTTCGTGGTTTAAATATTTGTTTTTAATAATCGGGTCGCCGGTTTTTGCATGGCTTAGCGAAAAAACAGAATCGCTTATTTATAATAAATCATATCCATTTAATTTACGGCAATTTTTTAAAGACATTATCAGGGGAATAAGTATTGCTTTAAGAAATACGCTCTGGCAAACAGTTTATTCAATTTCAGTTTTAGTATTAGCTTTTATTCCGCTGATAGGGTGGGCAACACCAGTGCTCGCTTTATTTATTGAGTGTTATTATTTTGGATTTTCAATGCTTGATTATTCGAGCGAAAGAAATGGCCTTTCTTCATCACAGAGCATTGATTTCATAGGGCAGCATAAGGGACTTGCTATAGGCAATGGAATGATATTTTATTTATTGCATATAATTCCCGTGCTCGGCTGGGTAATTGCCCCGGGATATGCGGTGGTGGCTGCTACACTCAGCTTACAGCAACAGGAAAGCAAACAGCAAATTAATTTTCCACCTTTTACTTAAATTCCTGCAATGGTGTATCTTATTCCTTCTTTTTTATCCGATGGCGCAATAGAAACTATCCCACTTTATGTGTTGAGCGCATTAAAAGATTGTCAGGTAATTTTTGCGGAAAATGAAAGAACTGCACGCCGTTTTTTAAAAAGTATTTGCAAAGAAATTGTAATCGATGCTTATGAATGGCATACTATTCATAATGCTGAAAAAGAGCAAATAAGCACATTACAACAAAAAATAAAAGAGGGAAAAAACATTGCGATAATCAGCGAAGCAGGCTGTCCCGGAATTGCAGATCCTGGCCAGATTTTAATACATGAAGCCCAAAAAATAAATGCAATTGTTAAGCCCCTCGTGGGGCCATCTTCCATATTACTTGCCTTAATGGCCAGCGGGCTCAACGGACAGCAGTTTTGCTTCTGCGGATATTTACCCATTGACAACCTTGAAAGAATTAAAAAAATAAAACAGCTTGAAGAGGAATCAATACAAAAGAAAAGCTCACAGATTTTTATTGAAACGCCTTTTCGCAATAACAAAATAGTTGAAGCCATTTTACAAAATTGTAAACCTGCTACTCAACTATGTATTGCTGTTGAAATTACTTCACCAAATGAAGTCATTAAAACAAAAACTATTGCCGAATGGAAAAATGAAAAAGTTGATCTGCATAAAAAGCCAACGATTTTTTTACTCCTGGGGTAGTTTTAAAATAAGCAGTCATCAGTTTTATTATGAGCCTCAACTTGCAGAAGACGATTACCAGGTATTTAAAATAGCAATGGTCCTTTTGAATTGCTGTGAGGTTTTTTACCAAGATGCGCATACGCTTTAGCAGTTACTTCCCTGCCGCGTGGCGTCCGCATTATAAAGCCTTCCTGTATTAAAAAAGGTTCATACACTTCTTCCAATGTACCCGTTTCTTCGCCTACAGCAGTTGCAATGGTTGTGATGCCAACCGGGCCTCCCTTAAATTTTTCAATGATCACTGAAAGTATGCGGTTATCCATTTCATCAAGCCCGTATTCATCTACGTTGAGTGCTTTCAATGCATGTTCCGTAATTGCGAGATCTACGATACCATTTGAAAGGACCTGCGCAAAATCTCTTACTCTTCGCAGCAATCCATTCGATATTCTTGGAGTGCCCCTGCTTCTTCCCGCAATTTCTTTTGCAGCATCTGATGTGATCTTTGTATTAAGAATTGCAGAAGAGCGGAGAATAATTTTTTGCAATGTTTCAGAATCATAATATTCAAGCCTTGATTTTATCCCGAATCTTGAAAGCAACGGGGAAGTCAAAAGTCCACTTCGGGTAGTAGCTCCTATTAAAGTAAAGGGATTAAGGTTGATCTGTACACTGCGTGCATTGGGGCCGCTGTCAATCATAATATCAATGCGGTAATCTTCCATTGCCGCGTACAAATATTCTTCTACAACATTGCTAAGGCGATGAATCTCATCAATAAATAAAACATCATTGGTTTCAAGATTAGTAAGAAGCCCCGCGAGGTCTCCCGGTTTTTCGATTACCGGCCCACTGGTTTCTTTAATATTTACTCCCAGTTCATTTGCTACGATTCGGCTTAGGGTGGTTTTACCCAGGCCCGGAGGCCCATGAAAAAGAATGTGGTCCAGCGCTTCTTCACGTTGGCGTGCCGCCTTTATAAAAATGCGAAGGTTCTCTATTATCTGGCTTTGACCGCTAAATTCCTCAATAACTGCGGGCCGTATATTATTTTCAAATTCCTTTTCTGCAGGCGTTAATATTTCTTTTTCTGTATTCAAATTTTGATTGGGCATCTTATTATACGCATTGTAAAACTAAACCTTTATCCCGATTGCTGTATTGGTTTAGGTGCTAAAATATTTGTTATACCATCATTGAAAATTATCCTTTCTTAGTAATTGATTTCCTGACAAATTTACAAACAGCCATAATTGGATTGCTTATTGTAACCCGGTTTGCTCAGAATAAACAATATGCATTATTACCTGTTTCATTCCACCTTTTGAAAAGCTATAATGAACAAAAAAATTAAACTTGGAATACTGGATCAGTCAATTGTGAGGCAGGGAAGTTCAGCAAAAGACGCTATTGAAGAAACCATTGCCACCGCGAAGCTTGCTGAAGAATTAGGCTTTAGCCGTTTCTGGGTATCGGAGCATCACAATGCGGCTTCGATTGCTGGTTCAACACCGGAAGTGCTAATGGTAAAACTCGCAGATGTCACTAAAAAAATTCGGATTGGTTCCGGTGGTATAATGCTTCCAAATCACAGCGCTTTAAAAGTTGCTGAAAATTTTCGAATGCTGGAAACACTTTTCCCGGGCCGTATAGATTTAGGAATGGGCCGTGCGCCTGGAAGCGATCGTATCACGGCGGCAATATTAAATCCTTCAAATGATTTTAATGAAGATAGTTACCTGGCACAACTATCACATCTCCAGCATTTCTTTAATGATACCGCAGGCACCAGTTACGGGAGCCTGCTTGCAGTGCCGCAGGCGGAAACCATACCAGAACAATGGATATTAAGCAGCAGTGGCGGCAGTAGTAAAATTGCAGCTCAATTCGGGATGGGCCTTGCCATTGCAAGATTTATAAATGGGAATGCTACTCCTGAAATTGTTGATACGTATCGTAAATATTTTCAACCTTCTGATCAATTCCCTGAACCAAAAGCTATGCTATCGATATCAGTATTGTGCGGAGAAACAGAGGAAGAGGCAAAACAAATGCGTAAGCTGATGGACTATCGTTTACTCCAATTTGAAAAAGGGAATTTTGATAAGCCCGGAGATTATGAATCCATTAAAGATTATGTTTTTTCGGATGCAGAAAAGAAAAGAATTCATTATAACAGTGGCCGCGTTGTTTCCGGTACCATGCAGGAAGTGAAAGAACAACTTCTTAAATTGGCTGAAGATTTCGGGATTGATGAAATTATTGCTGCTACTATGACGGATAGCATTGCCAATCGCAAACACTCTTTCGAATTGCTTGCTGAAGCCTTTGATCTCAGAGAAACCGCGGTTTGATTTTGTTTAATTTGTAAAGAGGGATTAAACCCGGGCAGACTATAAAAAAAATTAAATTCTCTGAAAAAATTCCTTTTGAAGTGATAAACTATCATGCGAAAAAATCTTTTAATTAATCGATATGATAAAATACGAAGCGCATCTTGAAATTTTTTTTAAACAAAAAACTTTGGCACATTATTCTTAATTTTAAAAAAAAGCATCATGCATAGATTATTCTTTCCTGCAATATTACTTCTCACACTTTTTACTCAATGTAAAGACAGTTCTGATAATTCATCAGTATCAGGCAATACTTTGTCCGATAAGATTGCAGGAACAGCAGGGCTGGATAATTTTGGGAAAATTAAAGAACTGGATTTTACTTTCAATATTCAAAAAGACACAACTTCCATGAGCAGGCATTGGAAGTGGATGCCAAAAACAAATGATGTCGTTTTTTCAAGTGAAGGAGATAGCGCTTCATTTAAAAGGTATGACACATCCACTGCAAAGTTGAAAGAATTAAATGGCAAGTTTACAAACGATGAATACTGGTTAATATTTCCTTACCATCTTGTATGGGACAAGGGAATGATTATTACAGATAACGGAAAAGCAGTTGGGCCTGTTACGGGCGATTCTTTGCATAAGTCAACGATTCAATATAACAAGTCTGACGGATTTACCCCGGGAGATATGTATGTAATTTATACTGATGGAAAGAATAAAATTAATGAATGGGAGTACCACAAGGGCGGAAGTGCAGAGCCATCATTAATGACTACCTGGGAAGATTATGAAAAATTCAATGGAATTCAATTGTCCACAAATCACCAAACCAAAGATGGAACATTCAGGCTATATTTTACTGACATAAAAGTGACAGAGTAAATGACACCATAATTATTTTTTTGAATTATCCCTTTTTCATCTTTATATTCGAATAACCTATAATTAATTTTACCTGCACTCAACCCCTCTGTTCTCACATCTTTGCGAATCGGGAATAACTATTGAAAAACCTCCATCATCGACAAGCTTTTGCTTTTGTTAATACATTAACCCGGCAGAATATTTTTTGATCATATATTGTCACATTTAAAACTAACAAAAATGGAATCTCAAACAGGAACAGATAATGGTAAGGCAATCTTAAGGTTTAAGGTTATGATTATTAATACTGCGGAATTAGAAAAAGTTTTAAAAGATGCAGACTTTGACGGTATCACGCTACAATTAACTCAGGCAATTGGCAACCCGGCGGCGGGTAATAATGCATCAGATGGTAAACATACATTCGGGTTTATTGCATACAAACATTATTCTTCCAAGAAAAAACAAGAGCAAATCACTGATCCAAAATTCTTTGCAGACAATAATAAAACGGAAATATTTAAAGATGTAGAAATAGGTGGTGATGGAGTTATGAGCCACTTTGGAAACCTGAAGCTTACGAGGGGAGATATGAAAGAAGACGTAGATACAAGCCAATACCCTTACCTCGTTTTATCGCCTGAACATGGTACAGGAGAACACGAAAATTATATTGTATGTAAGGCTTTTTATACAGATAACTTGAATGATTCACCTGCGCCTACGCAAAGCCTCAGCAGGGGAATGACTCCTGTAAAACCATTTGGTATAAACCCATCTCCACCGGCTTAGAAGGATAAGTTGAGATGAAATGTTCATGTGAGAGCCTGGTTTTATTGTTTGCTAAATAACTACTTAATCCCCGCTTCTTATTAAGATGCACGGGCATTTTTTAATGAGATGCGATATAAATAACTAAGCTGCGATATTTTTCTTTCTTATTCACCTACAGAACTAATGTCCAATTCTTTCCATACTAACGGTAACGGTTAATCGTGTTGAATTTCTTGCTTTAAAACCATGCAAGTTCTATGAGAAGATCTGTGTTTGTAATTTATTTTATAACTAATCCCTCAGTCATATTTTCTATAAACAATTGTCTTATAATAAGAAAAGTTGAATTTTGCATTAATACATTGTAGATTTAAGAAAGCTTTCAGCTAATGATATAACTCCTGTTAAGTACTGCTATTTGCAAATAGGTTTTTTATAAATTCTGGTACAATGAAAAGTTTTGTATTTGCTGTGGTTCTTTGCTACTCTGCGTTGATAATAAACGCTCAAACTAAAAAAATTGACAGTATAAACAACCTGATCAGTAAAGCCCCTACTGATACAGCCAGGATAAATCTTCTCGTAAAAAAAATTAAATTGGTCAGGAATCAAAACATTGATTCCTCTATACAGCTCGGTAAAAAAATACTCGGGGAAGCACAAAAAATAGGATATTATAAGGGAGAGATTGATTTAAGAAATAATTTGGTAACAAGCTATTGCTTTAAGGGTGACTATAAAAGTGCGCAGGAAAATTTGAAATTTTTAGAAACTTTTATAAAACCTTCGAAAGACTCCGATGATTACGCAGGCCTTTATTCAAACTACGGAATGATGTATGGAATGCAAAGCAAGTATGATACATCCATACAATTTTACGAGAAGACCATAGGGATTTATGAAAGGGGTCATAATAAGAATTCGCTGGCTTCGAGTTATTCTAATATTGCTATAGGTTTTCAACAGCTATCCAATTTTGCCCAGGCGTTATTTTACCAGCAGAAGGCTTTGAAACTTGCAGAGAATAATAATGATGAAAGTACACAAGCATATACCCTGGTTAACATGGGGATTACCTATACTCTTATTCGGGACTCTGTAAGAGCCGAGCAGGCTTACAGGAAATCAATTTTGCTTGCAGAAAAAAATAATCTTAAAGATGTTGAATTATATGGTTACACTAATCTCTCCACTCTTTATATAGATAAAGATCAATGGAAAGAAGGATATGAGTTTGCAATGAAAGCTGCTTTACTCGCAAGCAAAAATGGTGACCAGGGCACACAGGCCTCCAGTTTATCAAAAGGCGCGATTTGCCTGGCTAATACTGGTAAATTTTCCGAAGCGATGGCCTTAGCCAAAAAAGCAATTCTAATAGCTGACTCATCTGCACAGCCTCTAAACATCTACCAGGGCTATTCTTCTATGGGAAACATTTTAAAACTTCAGAAAAAATATGCAGAAGGTATTCCTTTTTATGAAAAAGGTTTTACCGCATTGAATAAAACTGATGCTTATGATGTTGACATTGGTAATTCCTATAAAGAATTGTCAGAATGTTATGAGCAAAATGGAAATTACAATAAGGCTTTGACAGCATATAAAAAATATGCCGAAATCGAAGACTCTGTAAGGAGCAAGGATAATATTCAAAAAGCAACAGAGCTCAATATGAATTATGAGTTTGAAAAAAAACAGGGTATAGCTGACGTGCTGCAGGCAAAAAAAAATGCGGAAGCCAGGTGGAGGCAATTATTATTACTCGGTAGCCTTTTATTGACATTGATTCTTGGAATTGGAGCATGGCTTGCTTTTCGAAATAAACAAAAAGCCAATCGCATACTCGAGCTTCAAAAGTCAGAAATACAAAGTACTTTAACCCAGCTTAAGATTACACAGGCCCAACTCATACAGTCAGAAAAAATGGCATCTCTTGGAGAGTTAACCGCAGGCATTGCTCACGAGATACAAAACCCATTGAACTTCGTTAAAAACTTTTCTGAGGTGAGCACGGAATTAGTGGATGATATGGAAGAAGAACTAAAGTCGGGTAAAAAAGAAACTGCTATAATTATTGCAGGCAGCCTTAAAGCAAACCTTGAAAAAATAACCCACCACAGCTTGCGGGCAGCTACAATTGTAAAAGGTATGCTGCAACATTCCAGGACCAGCACAGACTTAAAAGAATCTACAAATATCAACGCACTTGCCGATGAATATTTACGATTAAGTTATCATGGCCTTAGAGCTAAAGACAAATCCCTGTCTGCCGGACAGGCAGGTTTTAATGCTTCGATAAAAACAGATTTTGATGAATACCTCTCATCCGACCGGGGAAAAGTAAATATTATTACACAGGATATCGGAAGGGTCTTTCTGAATTTATTTACCAATGCATTTTATTCTATTGCAGAAAAAAAAAGAATGCAGGCACAAGGTTATGAGCCCACAGTTACAGTAAGCACAAAAAAAATAAATGATAAAGTTGAGATTAGAATAAAGGATAATGGCAATGGCATTCCCCAAAATGTATTGGATAAAATATTTCAACCCTTCTTTACCACTAAGCCAACGGGGCAGGGAACGGGGTTGGGCTTATCCTTAAGCTATGATATTATTAAAGCACATGGAGGTGATATTAAAGTGGAAACCAGGGAAAGCGTTGGTTCGGAGTTTATTATTCAGCTACCAGTTAATTAAACCATCTCTTTATGAAGAGACGTATTGTCATACTTGTTTTATCGTGTTACACAGTTTCCGGCTTTGCGCAGTTTTCAAATATAGACAGCTTAAGAAATCTGATCAGTAAAGAGAAGAAAGAAGACACAATTCGCGTTAACCGCCTGTTACAAATATGCGGCTATGATACTTATAACAAGCCGGACTCTGGTATTTATTATGCCAATAACGCGTTACGGATTTCCCAAAAGTTAGGTTACACCTATGGCGTAGCAACGGCTTATGCCTGGCTGCAACAAGGTTATTGGGTGCTCGGTGATTACTCCCGATCCATGCAATACGCATTGGAAGCAATGAGTTTATACCGGCAAATGAAGAGAACCGATAACGTGAGTGAAATGGGAAGTGCCATAGGAGATATTTACAGGGGAATGGGTGATTATAAAAAGGCTTTGTATTACTATCTTGATGCAAGAAAAATGTATGAAGCAAGACGGGACGCTGAGCAGCTATCATATTCTGATGTTTGCATAGCAGATGCTTATCTGGAAGGGAATATGTTAGATTCCGCTTTGTTCTTTGCAAAAAGGGGTTTTGCGAAAGATCGTGAGTTAAAGCAGGATTGGACTTACCCGGCTTTGGTGTTGGGAAACGTATATGCTAAAAGAAATCAATTTGATTTGGCCCTTTTTTATTACCGGTCAACTTTTAAAATGACTGCACGAAACGACCAGGTTGATATAAATAACGGCATTGCCACCATATACCGCACACAAAGCCAAACAGACTCGTGCCGCTACTATGCTGTAATGGCATTAGACACAGCACAAACTATCCAGTACCGAAAGGGAGCAATGCGGGCCAGCGAGCTATTGTCGTGGGCATACGAAAAAACAAATCCCGTTGAAGCTATACGTTATTACAAAATCAGTATGGCAATAAAAGACAGTCTTTATAACCAGGAAAAGATAAGCCGTGTAAACGGCCTTATTTTCGACGCACAGCTAAGAGAACAAGAACTGCAGGCCGCACAGGTAAAATACCGGAACCGCCTGAAGATGTATGGGCTTTTAGTCGTTGTAGGTTCTTTCCTGTCAATAGCCCTCTTTTTGTGGCGCGGCAACCGACGCCGGAAAAAAGCGTATGCTTTATTACAAGAACAAAAACAGGAGATAGATAATCAAAAGGAACGACTGCAACAAACATTGAAAGAATTACGATCCACACAAGCCCTGCTTATTCAGCAGGGAAAAATGGCCTCTCTTGGCGAACTCACTGCAGGCATATCTCATGAAATTCAAAACCCATTGAACTTCGTAAACAATTTTTCTGAAGTAAATAAAGATTTGCTTGCAGAGATGAAAGATGAAATTAGTAAAGGCAATTATGAAGAAGTAAAATCTATTGCAAGCAGTATAGAAGAAAATGAACAAAAAATAAATCTTCATGGAAAGCGTGCAGATGCCATTGTAAAAGGCATGCTGCAACATTCAAGAACAAGCAAAGGGCAAAAGGAACCTACAGATATTAATGCTTTAGCTGATGAATATTTACGACTAAGCTACCATGGTATAAGAGCAAAAGACAAGTCCTTTAATACAAATCTTAAAACTGATTTTGATACGAGCATTGGGAAAATAAATATTATACCGCAGGACATTGGAAGGGTGCTATTGAACTTATACAACAATGCATTTTATGCGGTGAATGAATGGAAGCGTGCTTCGACTCTTCGACAAACTCAGAGTGAACCAAGCTTAGCAGGACAATCTAACGATTATGAGCCGACAGTTTCAGTAAGCACAAAAAAATTAAATGACAAGGTTGAGATAAGAGTAAGGGACAATGGCAATGGCGTTGCACAAAAAATAGTTGATAAAATATTTCAACCTTTTTTTACCACAAAGCCAGCAGGCCAGGGAACTGGCTTAGGTTTAAGTTTAGCATATGATATTATCAAAGCCCATGGCGGAGAGATAAAAGTGGAGACAAAAGAAGGTGAAGGAACAACATTTGTCATTCAATTAGCAGTGTAAATAGAATGTTCAAAAGATACTTAAATATTATTTTTTTGATTGGCTTGCAGTCAATTTGCCTATCACAAAATGAGCAGCTTATAGATCTATTAGGAACTAAAAAAATTGATAGCTTTAAACAACAGCTTCTCCAGACAAAAGACGATTCCATCCGTATAATTGCCATGGAACGTATCGCTTTCTTTTACCAACGCATGAATGTTGACTCTTCATTGCACTATTTCAATGCGGCAATCTATTTAGCAAGGGAAAAGTCTTACGCCTGGGGCGAAGCAAGGCTTATGGCAGGCCTTAGCGGGCTAATGGAACATCAAGGGAAATATGCGGAGGCATTCGAACTTCTTTTTAAGTCGCTTAAAATTGCAGAGGAAAATAATATTGCATATGATATTGCTAGGGCTAACAGACGGCTTAGTGGTATATATTTTGAACTGGAAAACTATCCAAAGGCAATAGAATACCTGTTAAAAGCTTTGCCAGTAGATGAAGCAAATCATTATAAGGATAAAGTTGCTATAGACCATTATGCCTTAGCAGATGCGTATGAGAAAGCAAACAAACTGGATTCAGCAGCTTTTCATATAAACATCGCTTTAAAACAAAAATATCTTCTCAAAGATTTAATGCAGTATGTATATGAGATAGATGGGCATATTAAGCAGAAGGAAGGAAATTATGAACAAGCAGCTCTTAGTTTTAGAGAAGGATTTGAAGAGGCTCAAAAAAGCAGCGACTTAATAAGTTCTTCTCAGATATGCGCAGATTTTTCAGCCTTGTATAAAAAACTCAATCTCATAGATTCTGCAATCATGTATGCCTTAAAGGGATTTAATTACGGGAGAAAAATTTCATTTAAAAAAGGCATTTTGCTCAACTGCAGTTTACTTGCTGAATTGTATGATTCAACGCAACCTTCGGTGGCGCTTAAATATTTTAAAATTGCTACGGCTGCAAAAGACAGCTTATTCGGAGTAAAAAATATTCAGACAATTCAAAATCTTGTATCAAGAGAAGAGGCAAAACAAAAAGAGTTAGAAGAAGCAGAAGTAGCATATCGTAACAGGTTAAGATTGTTTGGTCTAATAACAGGGCTGGCAGTACTTTTGATTATTGCATTTATACTCTATCGCAATAACAGGCAAAAACAAAAAGCTAATATTTTATTGCAACAGCAAAAAAGAAAGATAGAGACAACGTTAAACGAGCTAAAATCCACTCAAGCCCAACTCATCCAGTCAGAAAAAATGGCAAGCCTTGGTGAACTCACTGCAGGCATTGCACATGAAATACAAAACCCATTAAACTTCGTGAATAATTTTTCTGAAGTAAATAAAGAGTTACTGGTTGAAATGAAAGATGAGATGAACAAGGGAAATTTAGATAATGCAAACGCAATTGCAAATGATGTAATAGAAAATGACGAAAAAATAAATCATCATGGCAAGCGTGCTGATGCAATCGTAAAAGGAATGTTGCAACATTCAAGACAAACAAAAGGTGTAAAAGAGCCAACAGATATTAATGCATTGGCTGATGAATATCTAAGATTGAGCTATCATGGCATTCGTGCAAAAAACAAAGATTTCAATGCAACAATTAAAACAGAGTTTGATGAAGCCATTGGTAAAATAAATGTCATCCCGCAGGATATTGGAAGAGTGTTGTTGAATTTATACAACAATGCATTTTATGCAGCGAATGAGAGAAAAAAGATTGCTGACGAGAATTACCAACCAACGGTTTCAATTCAAACAAAAAAGGTAAATGATAGAGTTGAAATTAAAGTGACAGATAATGGCAATGGCATTCCACAAAAAATAATTGATAAAATCTTTCAACCGTTTTTTACAACAAAACCAACAGGGCAGGGAACAGGATTGGGATTATCTTTAAGTTATGATATTATAAAAGCGCATGGCGGGGAATTGAAGGTAGAAACGAGGGAAGTCCGACTTAATGACGAAACCGGGCAGAGTGAAGGTGCGGAGTTTATTATGCACCTGCCCATAAATTAAACCGAAAGAATGAAAACCTGTTCAAAAATAATATTGTTATTAATGTTTCCTGTTGTGGTTTTTGCTCAGCAAAGTTTACCGGACAGCCTGCGAAACATCCTATATCATGCTGCAAACGACTCTGTGCGATACAAGGCAAGCTGGGCAATTACCTCCGGTTATTATGGAGCAATAAACAGGGATACTGCCCTTTATGTGATGGAACAGGCCTTATCATTAGCCCGCAAGAATAATAAAAAACTGCCGGAGGCAAGGGCCTTGATTTATAAAGGGCAACTATTATCAATTAACGGGCGATATGCAGAATCTCTCAAATGTTTGTTGGAGGCATTGACCATTGCAGAAAACCCGGAAAGTGAAAAAAATACCTGGATCTTCGACGACAATTTTTCACCTCAAAAGTCAAGGCTTTCAACACTTTCATACGCCCATAATACATTTGCTTTATTAATGTTCGCTGTACAAAATACAGAACAGCAGATTCTTCATAGTAAAGAAGCCAGGAAAATTGCAGAGGGTATCAATGATTCCACAAGAATATTAAGTGCTGATATTAGCCTTGGCCGCATTTATATAGATCTTAACATGCTGGATTCTGCGTTATTTTTTATGAAAGATGCAGAAAAAATTGCATTACAATACGACCAAAAAAAAGTTTGTCCATTATTTCATATCGCCTTGGAGATATATACCTGCAACTGGGAGATAAGGCACTTGCTAAACAATTTTTTTATCAAAGTATTCAGCAAGCTGAAGAATCGAATAACAAGATTGCTTTGGTCCGAAATTATTTGCGATTGACCACATATTATCGGTTAGAAAACGAAAAGGATTCAGCACTTTGTTATGCTATCAAATATGACGTAACATTCCGTCGCTTGGAACAATTTCTGCAACGGAGCTTGACAACGGAACTGCCTATGAAAACTTGTCTCTTGCCTACAAATTAAATAACCAGTTTGACAGTGCATTCAAATACCAGGGCCTCGCCCTTATTACAAAAGATAGTTTAAATAAAGCCAGAATTAATAGTTTAGCGGAGTTTCAGAACCTTACTTTTAGTGAACAGCTTCGTTTACAGGATTTGGAGAAAGAAAGAATTCAAATTCAAAATAGAAACAGGAATTATGCAATGCTGGCAGGATTGGCATTTTTTTTTATCATTGCGCTCGTTCTTTACACCACTAACCGGCAGAAGCGTAAAGCAAATGGGGTACTAATAAAAACGCTTACTAATTTAAAATCTGCCCAGGCCCAATTGATCCAATCCGAAAAGATGGCCTCCCTTGGTGAGCTCACGGCCGGCATAGCTCATGAAATACAAAACCCATTGAATTTTGTAAATAATTTCTCAGAAGTAAATAAAGAATTGCTCGCCGAAATGAAAAATGAACTGAATTCAGGTAATACAATTGAAGCAATTTCAATAGCAAATAACTTAGAGGAGAATGAAGAAAAAATAAACCACCATGGCAAACGTGCAGATGCCATTGTAAAAAGTATGCTGCAACATTCACAAAGCACATCAGCGGAAAGGGAAGCTACCGATCTAAATAAACTCGCAGATGAATATCTGAGACTTAGCTATCACGGCCTTCGGGCAAAAGACAAATCGTTCAACGCAACAATCAACACCGATTTTGATGAATCAATTGGAAAGATCAACATAGTGCCCCAGGATATTGGAAGGGTATTGCTCAACTTATATAACAATGCATTTTATGCCGTCGTAGAAAAGATGAAACTCCAAATTGGAGATTACGAACCAATGATTTCAGTAAGCACAAAAAAAATAAATGATAAAGTTGAAATGGTTGTTAACGATAATGGCAATGGCATTCAGCAAAACATCATTGATAAAATATTTCAACCATTCTTCACAACAAAACCAACCGGGCAAGGAACAGGGTTAGGTTTGAGTTTAAGTTATGACATTATTAAAGCACATGGTGGAGAAATAAAAGTCGAGACGAAGGAAGGAGAAGGCTCGGAATTTATCATTCAATTGCCAGAATAAGATTGGCATGTTAAAAAGATACTTACATATTATTTGTTTACTCGCCTTGCCAATACTTTGCATAGCGCAAAACAATCAATTGATTGATGCTGCAGGGGCTAAAAAAATTGATAGTCTTAAGCGCCAGATTTTACCGCAGAATAGTGATTCTGGAAGGATAACTGTTATGAACAACATTGGTTTCTTTTACGAGACTTTAAATGCTGATTCTTCGGTAAAATATTATCAGGCCGCATTGGATATTGCCATGCAAAGAGGAATTGCTTGGGGTGAAGCACGACTAATGGCAAGTTTAAGCGGAACGTTGCGCCAACAAGGAAGACTTGCAGAAGCCCTTGACTTACTTTTTAAGTCGATTAAGATTGCAAAGGATAATAATCTATCTTTTGATTTGGCGAGGGCATACCGTAGAACAGGAGATGTATATTATGATTTAGATAATTTTCCAAAAGCTGTTGAATATACTTTGCAGGCAGTCAACATTGATGAACAAAAAGAAAATAAAATAAATGCCGCAATAGATCATTGGTCATTGAGTGATGCTTATGAGAAAATGCATAAATTGGATTCGGCGATTTTTCATTTAGATAAAGCTTTTACACAAAACGATCTTTTGAAAAATTTCATTCAGAGTTTTTATGAGATAAATGGAAATATACAGGCTAAAAAAGGAAACTATGAAGAAGCACATAACAGTTATACAGAAGGGCTTAAGTTTGCTCAGCAAAACAGCGATTTAGCGACCTCTTCCAGGATATGTGCAGATATATCAACTCTTTTAAAGGAAACTAATAGAAAGGATTCGGCGATCTTTTATGCTACAAAAGGATTTGCATATAGCCAGGAAGCCTCATTTAAAAAAGGGATTATGCTATCCGGAAATTTACTTGCTGAATTATATGACTCTTCACAACCTGTAACAGCTCTAAAATATTTTAAAATTGCTGCCGCAGCAAAAGACAGTTTATTCGGAGTGGATAATATTCAAACAATACAAAACCTTGTATCCCGTGAAGAAGCAAAACAAAAAGAGTTAGAAGATGCACAGATCAGTTACCACAACCGTTTAAAAGTTTATGGACTTTTAACAGGTTTAGCAGCTCTTCTCGTTATAGCATTCATTTTATACGGGAACAATAAGCAAAAGCAAAAAGCGAATATTGTTCTTCAACAACAAAAGCAAAAAGTAGAAAGTACTTTATCAGAACTTAAATCAACCCAAGCCCAGCTTATCCAATCAGAAAAAATGGCTTCCCTCGGAGAACTTACTGCAGGAATTGCACATGAGATACAAAACCCTTTAAACTTCGTGAATAATTTTAGTGAAGTGAATAAGGAAATGATTGAAGAAGCAACAGAAGAAATTGATAAAGGAAATACTGCAGAAGTAAAAAATATTTTGAATAATATCAAAGACAACTCTGAAAAAATAAATCATCACGGCAAACGTGCAGATGCAATTGTAAAAGGTATGATGCAGCATTCGCAAAAAAATTCAGGACAAAAAGAATTAACAGACATTAACGCATTAGCTGATGAATATTTACGACTAAGCTACCACGGCATGCGAGCCAAAGACAAATCATTTAATGCAATATTGAAAACAGATTTTGACGAAGACCTCTCATCTGTTGGGGGGAAAATAAATATCATTCCACAAGACATTGGAAGAGTATTATTGAATTTATACAACAATGCTTTTTTTGCGGTGAATGAAAAGAAGAAAACTGCTAATGAAAATTATCAACCGCTTGTTTCAGTTCGAACAAAAAAATTAACCGATAAGGTTGAAATAAAGGTAAGTGATAACGGTAATGGTATTCCGCAAAACATCGTTGATAAAATATTTCAACCATTCTTTACAACAAAACCAACAGGCCAAGGCACAGGATTGGGTTTAAGTTTAAGTTATGATATTATAAAAGTGCATGGCGGTGAGATAAAAGTTGAAAGCAAAGAAGATGAAGGAAGTGTGTTTATTGTTCAATTACCTTTACCTCAAGCACCATGAGAAAGCTATTTTTCCAATGTTTATTAATATTTTTTTCTTTGTGCACAGTTGCGCAAAATAAACAAATTGATAGCTTAAAGCAATCGCTCTCTGCGGCTAAAGAAGACACCAATAAAGTGAAACTTCTCAGTATGTTGAGCCAAAGGTATACATGGTCTTTTGTTGATACTGCTATAATGTATGCACGACAGGAATTACGATTATCACAACAATTAAATTTTGAAAGCGGTATCGCTACCAGCCTGAATGATCTTGCCGGCGGTCTAACCACTTTGGGCAATTATACTGCTGCATTGGATCTTGGTTATAAATCATTAAGTATGTATAAGAAACTGAAAGACACGTTAGGAATTACTTTTGCTTTAGGCACCTTAGGCTTATGCTATAGAGATCAGGGTGATTATGTGCCAGCCATACAAAATATCCGCGAAGCAATAAGGCTTATAAAATTAAAGTATGGCGGGGATAATTTGACAGTTATTAGTGGTATGTTAAGTTCTGTTTATGAGAGAAGTAATCGGCTTGATTCTGCTTTGCTTTATGCACAGCAAGCATATAGGCAAAGAAGTGATTGGACCGGTTTATTGACTGTGCTAGGGGCAATACATTCGAAGTTGGGAAATTACGGTTCTTCTCTTGCCTTTTACAGGAAAGCAATTCCGTTAGCCATCCAAGGCAATGCTCAAATAGATATTCTTGACGCATTAAATGGTATGGCACGAGTATATTTAAATATAGGGAAAACAGATTCTGCTATTTATTATGCAAAGCAGGCATTAACACAAAAATGGGGCAAAGGTTATCCTATAAGTACGCTTCATGCTTCAACATTACTTGCAAATATTTATGAGTCACAAAATAAAACCGATAGTACATTAAAGTATTTAAAGCTTACGATTAATCTGAAAGATAGTTTATTCAACCAGCAAAAAACAAGAGAAGCACAAGGATTTACTTTTAATGAACAATTACATCAGCAGGAACTAAAACAACAATTAGCACAATCTGAATTGCAGTATAAGAATCGTTTAAATGTGTATATTCTTTTAGGCGGTCTTTTTATATTGCTATTAGTGGCTGCTGGACTTTGGCGCAGAAATGTTTATAAACAAAAATCTTATACACTACTCGAAAAGCAAAAACAAGAAATTGATTTGCAAAAAGCCAAAGCAGAAGAGTCTTTACATAAACTACAATCAACACAAGCCCAACTCATCCAGTCAGAAAAAATGGCAAGTCTTGGTGAGCTTACTGCAGGCATTGCGCATGAAATACAAAACCCTTTAAACTTTGTCAATAATTTTTCAGAAGTGAATAATGAATTGATTGAAGAGATGAATAATGAAAATGATATAGCCGAGATAAAGGCGATTGCAAATGATATAAAACAAAACAATGAAAAAATTGCTTTCCACGGTAAGCGTGCGGATTCCATAGTAAAAGGAATGATGCAACATTCACAGGTAAGTACAGGCCAAAAAGAACCAACAGATATTAATGCATTAGCTGATGAATATTTACGGTTAAGCTATCACGGTATAAGAGCAAAAGGCAAATCCCTGTCTGCTGGACAGGCAGGATTCAATGCAACACTTGAAACGGATTTTGATACGAGCATTGGAAAAATAAATATCGTTCCGCAGGAGATAGGAAGAGTGCTATTGAATTTATATAACAATGCATTTTATGCAGTGAATGAAAAAGCAAAGCAACAGCCTAACGGCTACGAACCTGTGATTTCAGTAACTACAAAGAAATTAAATGATAAAGTTGAGATAAGAGTAAAGGATAACGGTAATGGTATTCCTCAAAATATTTTAGAAAAAATCTTTCAGCCCTTCTTTACCACAAAGCCTACAGGGCAGGGAACAGGATTAGGGTTGTCACTAAGCTATGATATTATAAAAGCACATGGCGGTGAGATTAAAGTAGAAACGAAAGAAGGAGAAGGAACAATATTTATTATTCAATTAAATTGTTAAGTCATTAGCGTTGCGTTATTAATCAAACAGTGTCAATTGATTATAATTTAGTTCTTTGAAATATTGTAATTGAGTATCTTGAAACAGTTGATTTATGGGCATTCTTTCAAATATAGAGATGCTTAGAATCTGTAAAATTTC
>DASYOM010000089.1:0-13418 GCA_036007765.1 Chitinophagaceae bacterium
TAAAAATTATCAATCTTGTTTAAAGCATTGAGCTCTTCATAATGAGCCGTTACCGATGCAATCAATTGTTCTTTTGTCATATTAATGGGATTTAGTTCCCTAAATTTACAATTGTCGGTGCGACATTTTGAAATGCACCCCTCTAATTCTTATTAAAGGATCGAGTATAGGCGCAATGTTGTAACTTGCCGGACTAACAAAAGCAGAAAAATAATAAAGAGTGTTTGCGGTAACCGATATCGTTTCATACCAAACTCTCTTATTTGCCGCACAAGTACCATCAACAACTAACATCTTTGTACCAGCGGGAGAGTGATCAGGAAAATCACAAAACCATCTTGAGGTCAAGATAGGACTAGTTGCAACCGCGACGGATCCATAGACCCCAACACCACAACCATTCCCATTTGGATAAATGCCATAATCAGTATTGAAGCCTGTCAATCCCGACTCAAAATCTCCGTTAGTAATCAAATTTGTATTAGAAGGAACCATTACTAAATTATAAGTCGTGGTCTGAGATGGGCTGGCAGTTGGTTGAGCAATGTTTGGATTATTCAAACCTGTTGCCGGACTCCAATAATAATTGTATCCGGGAACAGTGGGGCTACCAATAATGGCTGATCCACCAGGACTACAAATTGAGACATCACTAGCATTGGGTACCGTTGTGGGAGGGCAAAGGACGATTTGAGCAACTACCCTATGTGAAATTAAAACTCCTAAAAACACTATTACATACGCTTTAGTAATTTTCATAAAATTTCTTTATCCAAATATAATGGTTTACCCTAAATATCTTAGGGAATTTCCTATTATATTAATTGAGTTTAATTCTTCTTCCCACATGCCCTGAGTCTTTTAAAATTTTAAAATAAGTAACCGGTGCCATATGCGATTGCTCCAAACCGGATTGAAGTGGAGTTGCGTTATCATAAAATCCCTGGATGAAAAGAACAGGCTTTGCGAAATATTTTAAAATTGATGAACGGTCAGGTCTGTCTCTTATGGCTTCATAATATTGAATTAACACATCAGGCGTAAGATTTTTTGAAAGCGTAATTAATTTTTTAGGTAAGGCAGGGTTTTCTTTTTTTGTTGTCTCTGAAAATAAATTTTGTGCTGTATTTTTTAAAAAAGTTTCGGCACCATTTTTTTTAATAAAATCAATTCCTTTATTTCTTGCCTCTTTTTTTTGATCATCATCAGCAAAAGATGTGGAATGAAATAGCCCGATACCATTTAGTAATTCAAGATATTTTTCAGCAAAAGCTAAAGAGATGTACCCTCCCATACTATGCCCTATTATAGTAAACGCAATTGCATCTTTTCTTATTTCAACATCTACGATTGATTTTATGGCGTCAGCATAATCTGAAATAGAGAGTTTTCCTTCTATCATTTCGGATGCTCCGCTCCCTGGAAGATCAGGGATTATTACCTGGAAATTTTGTTTCAGTTTTTCAATTTGATAATTCCATAAACTTCCATCCTCCGCAAAGCCATGTAGCAGAACTACAGGCTTTCCTTTCCCTACAACCCGGTAAAATATTTTTTTATTTTTAAAACTTACCTGCTTCATATTTTACTTTTATACCGCCGGAAAACATAGTATGAACTTCTAAAAATTAAAATACCAATTACCGGCATAAGAGATGGGTTCAGGTGTTGAGGAATTAAGAACCAGCAAATGAGCAATAGCAAATCAAAGAGTGCATATAAAAATAAATACCTGGTAGCAGATTGTTTTTTTGAATGAATGTAAAATGCAGCGATTACATTTGTTGGCCACGCCCATAGCAAATTGTAATTGTCCTTAGTCATAAGGTGATCAGTGCCTGTCCACATAACAATTATAAGAATACCAAGTAACCCTGTTATAAATAAAAGAAATCCATCGAATGCAATCAAAATTCTTTTTGCAAAACTATTTTTTGAAAAGCTCAGAAGTATAATTAATAAAAAAATACTTGTAAAAATAAAAACAGGACCTTCAAAAAGATTATTCCTCTTCTTAGTAAAATCGCCGGGGATAAGCACCTTTTTTTTATTGACAAGCGGACCGTTACCAATTGTAGCGCTATCGAAAGATAACATCAGATAATCCGGAAGAAACATGACTTCCCGGGGTTTCATTTTTACATCGAGACGGCTTCCTAATAAGATATCAATTCCAAGTTTGCTCCATTGTTTATCGTTATAATCGAGGTATTCATAAATGAGATTGCGAAAGGTTGCCTTTTTATGAAGAACATCCGGAAAGTGGACCTGCGATGATGTTGCTTTTTCTATAAGGTCACGAAGGCGGGTGGTGCAGTTATCAAATGTAAAATCATATTTATAGGATCGGTTTTGCGGCATTAGGTTTGTTTGGAGGAGGAGAAGCATATTATATTTTTCAGCACAGCTTAAATTCAAAACCTGTTCAGTGATTCCCCTGTTTTCATTTTGATAGGAATATAGAAAAGAATCAAAATCATCTGTCGATATATAAAACGTAAGCTTGCCCCTTATAAATTTTGTATAAAAACCGGGCTCTTCAAAATTAAAAGTGCCATAGTTATAAACGATATCACTATGGCTAACAGCATCGGTTACACGAATTGCGCTGTGCCCAAAAGTGCTATACAAATCTTCACCGGGCGTACATGTCAATAAACTGATCTGGAGATTACATGAATCAGTTTGTGAAAATCCCTTTGGGGAAAATAAAAATATACCTGCAATAAAAAGTAGGGCAATCTTATTTGTTATAAACTTCATTTATTGTTAGGTATCAGGTGTAGGCTTTCTAATAATCTATCTTCATCCATTAATAAAATTATCCATTTTCATTATTCCTCTACCTGCTATAATTTGGCGCCTCTCTTGTAATCTCTATATCATGTGCATGGCTTTCACGCATTCCGGCATTGGTTATTTTAATAAATGTAGCGTTCTGTAGGGAAGATATATCCTTAGCACCACAGTATCCCATTCCTGCACGTAAGCCACCGGTAAACTGGTGAACTACTTCTGAAAGAAAACCTTTATAAGCCACACGGCCTTCTATGCCTTCGGGCACATATTTTTTTGCCTGCTCTTCACCATCCTGAAAATATCTATCGTTGCTGCCTTGTGCCATTGCTCCTAATGAACCCATTCCCCGGTATTGCTTGAATTTTCTTCCTTCATAAATAATGGTTTCACCGGGGCTCTCTTCGGTTCCTGCAAAAACCCCACCCATCATTACGCAACTGGCGCCTGCGGCTATAGCTTTTACCATATCGCCGGTATACCGTATGCCACCATCTGCAATAATGCCTATACTTTTATTTTTTAAAGCCGATGCAACTTCTAGTAGAGCAGAAATTTGTGGGACACCCGCACCGGCTACAATTCTTGTGGTACAGATAGATCCCGGTCCTATTCCAACTTTTACAGCGTCTGCCCCGGCATCTGCTAATGCTTTTGCTCCCGCAGAAGTAGCGATATTACCTGCAATAATCACTATATCTTTAAAATCTTTTTTTGCTTTTTTCAAAGCATCGATCACGCCTTTGGTATGTCCATGGGCGCTGTCGAGACATATAACGTCTACGCCTACCTGTTGAAGTGCATAGACCCTGTCACTGATATCTTTAGTAATGCCAACGCCAGCCCCCACCAATAATCTTCCAAAAGAATCTTTAGCAGCATTCGGGTGATTATGAACCTGTAGTATATCCCTGTAAGTAATGAGGCCTTTTAAAATTCCGGACTTACTTACAACCGGCAGTTTTTCAATTTTATATTTTCTAAGAATAGATTGTGCTTTTTTAAGATCGGTTCCTTCGGGTGCAGTTATTAAATTTTCTTTGGTCATTAATTCACTCACCTTACGTCGGTAATTATCTTCAAACCGCAGATCACGATTAGTTAATATACCTACGAGCCTTCCATTATTGTCTACAATAGGAATTCCACCAATCCTGTTTTCCTTCATTAGGTTTAGTGCATCCGCAATTGTGGCATCGACTAATAATGTAACAGGGTCGAGGATCAATCCACTTTCACTGCGCTTTACTTTACGCACCTGGGCTGCCTGCTGTTCAATGCTCATGTTTTTATGAAGAATACCAAGTCCTCCTTCACGGGCCAATGCGATCGCAAGGAACGCTTCAGTTACAGTATCCATGGCTGCACTAAGCATCGGGATATTTAATGCAATTGATTTTGTAAGATTTGTTTTCGTAATTACATCACTAGGTAATACTTCGCTGTATGAAGGCATTAAAAGCACGTCATCGTACGTTAGTCCTTCTCCAAAAAATTTTTGTGAAACTGTAGTTGGGTTATTTAATGTAGCCATGTGCAAAGATAAGGGGGATTAGCTAATTAGCTAATTGGCCAATCAGCTAATTAGCGATCTTATATATTTTGCCTGGTAAAGAAATTACAACATTTTGCATCTCCAGCATTAGCAAGGCTGCGGCGACTTTGCTGCTGTTAAGCTTGCTTTTAATATATAGCTCGTCAATATGCATTTGATCCTGTGATTGCAGGATTTCAACAACTATTTTTTCATCCTGCGTAAGCTCAATAAATAATCCCTTTTGTTTTTTTGCTGATGGTTTTTTTAATTGTGCCCAACCCATATTCTCAAGAAGGTCATTGGCAGATGTAATGAGCGCAGCTTTATTATTTTTTATGAGATAATTGCATCCTTCACTTTTAATATCATTTACCCTGCCAGGGAAAGCAAACACATCTTTATTGTAACCGTTACCAAGTTCCGCTGTTATAAGTGAACCGCCTTTGATACCTGTTTCAATAACAACTACGGCATCACTGATTCCTGCAACGATCCGGTTCCTGGAAGGGAAATTCTGGCGGTCAGGTTTTGTATTGCTGCGGAATTCAGTTAACAGGCCGCCATGAGTGGACATCTGTTTTGCCAGGGAAGTGTTTTGCGATGGATAGATCATATCAAGACCATGCCCAAGCACTCCAATTGTTTTCAAATTATTTTTTAAAGAAGTTTTATGCGCAATACTATCTATTCCAAAAGCAAGTCCACTTACAATCAATATATTTTCCGCGGCAAGTTCTTCGATGAATTTCTCACAAACATTTTTCCCATATTCATTGTTGTTTCTTGTGCCTACTATGGCGACAATTTTTGAAGTATTTAAATCGGCATTCCCCTTATAATATAGAATAGCCGGGCTGTCATAGCAATTCAATAATCTTTGAGGATAATTTTTATCAGTAATAAAAAGTGGAGTTATTTTATATTTTTCTATAAAAGCTATTTCTTTTTCCGCATTACCAAAATCATGGAAATTTTTAATGGAATTTGCCCTCACAGTCCCTATCCCTTCTAACGCTTCGAGATGTTTTTTTGAAGCGTTAAATATTGCTTCTGCATTCCCAAAATGGTTGACTAAAGCTTTTGCATGTACATCGCCAATATTTGGTACTAAAGTAAGTGCTATTTGGTATTGAAGTTCTTTTAACAAAAAAGGGGAAAATGTAAGGTAAAACAATCAGAGTTTTATAATTTCTAATTGTTTGCAAATTAATCACATAAATTTTTATCTAACTTAGGATGGCGGGGGATGGTTGTTTTCCTTTTGGTTATACTATTGAAATATATCGTGTTTGGATCCATGACGATGCAGAGAGCAATTATTTTTTTCAAGGTGTTTAATGAATTGATTTCTCTTAATCGACATTAGCAATAATTAAGTCTTCTTCAAGAACTTTATTGAAACTATCATCTTCATTCTGCATGTCTTCAAGATAAAAATTTAAAGCATCCAGAACATTTTCTTTTGCTTTGTCTATAGTTTCTCCCTGGGAAAGAACCGAAGGAATTTCCTTAATTGTACCAATAAAAAACTCCTGCCCTTTGCTTATTACAATAGTAAGTTTCATATTTTATTTTAAAATTTTAAAGATACAATTTTTGAATTCAATTGCTAACTACACTTAATTCTGTTCTTCGGTTCATTGCTCTTCCTTCTTCAGTTTTATTAGCTGCAACAGGATTTGTTTCTCCAAATCCTTTAAACGTGAGCCTTTCGTTCTTTATACTTTTACTCAATAAATAATTTACAACAGCTACAGCACGCCCTGTCGAGAGCTTAAGATTGTCTGCAGGCTTCCCTACGTTATCTGTATAACCACTTATCTGTATTTTTAAATGAGGATTTTCATTTAAAAGCCTCACCACATTATCCAGCTCAGTGATTGATTCAGGATTCAGTCCTGTTTTTTTTGTATCAAAAAATACATTTTTCAAAACCATCCGTGCACTGGCTTCGATCGGTTGTAATGGAATATCAACCTGGAAAGTTGAATCAGAATATGTTTCACTTATATTATAGTTTTCAGAATAAAACAGGTAGCCTTTGCGCTTAACATTAAAAGCATAATCTTTACCTACAGGAAGCGTAACCAGATAATTACCGTCCTCGTCCGTTTGAAGTTTGCTTACCAGCTCCCTGCTTTTTACATCAACAAGTTCCACGGAAGCTGGCAATCCGTTCTTCGTTTTGATATCAAAAACTTTTCCTTTAACCCACAAAGTTTTAAAAGGTCTTATATCCTTTCTTAATTCAAATGTATAAATATCAAGACCTCCTTTTGTATCGTTACGATCACTGGAATAATAGGCGGTTTTACCATCAGAGGCAACGATAAGCGAACCCTCATCATCAATGGTATTAATCGGGTAACCAAGGTTTTCAGGCTTGCTCCATTTTCCGTCCGGAGATTTTCTTGTAACAAAAATATCCGGCTTTTCACTATACCCAGGTAACCCGTTCGAATTAAAATATAAGGTGCGGTTATCAGCATGAATAAAAGGAGTGCTTTCATCTGCGGAAGTATTTATTTCAGAACCAAGATTAAGGGGTGCACCCCAGGTTCCGTCTTCATTTCGATGGCACACCCAAATGTCTTTGCCCCCAAAGCCGCCAGGAACATTGCTGCTGAAATAAAGATCTTTTTTATCGGGTGATAAAGATGGTGTTGATTCCCAGGATTCGGAATTTACATTGGGGCCCAAATTCTTTGGCTCGCTCCACCCATTTTTTGTGAGATATGAAATATAAAGATCGCAACTTCCAAGGCCCTCAGGGAAATTGCACCCTGTAAAAATCAACCAATTTCCATCCTGTGAAATATTCTGTGCACCTTCATTAAATGTTGGAGAATTAATATTGCCCGGCAGGGGATAAGCTTTACTCCACTTACCATGTATCCTGTCACTTTCATAAAAATCTTCGTTCCTGTTTATGCGTTTTGTAAAAATCATTTTTTCTCCATCAATAGTGAGAGAAGGAAAATATTCCAGGTCTGATGTATTGATACTATCGCCTAAATTGACAGGATTAAAAACGTAATTTTTTTCGGAATGTGTTTTTGAATAATCTATTGCAAAGTCATATGTTTTCTTTCTGAACTCACCTGCTTTGATACTACGTTCATTTATTTTAGGATTTTTGAGAAAAGTATTTACTGCTTTTAGCGCATCTTCAAACCTGCCACATCCTGCGAGGTCAATTGAATAGGGAAGCAAATAATAATTGCTGTAAACGGAATCGAGCTCAAAAGCTTTTTCAAAATTGGTAACAGCATGAGTGTAGTTTTTCATGCTGGCGTCTATTCCTGCCAGTGAGAGATAAGCATCAACAAATTTTGGTTCAATTTTTAATGCCTCATTCATCATTTGTTGTGCAGTTACATAATCTTCATTTTGCGCTTTATTGTTTGCTAAATTATAAATAGTACTGGCATTGTGATCAACCTTTTCCGGATCATACCATTGAGCACTTGATAGTTGATAAAATAATATTGATAATAGAGTCAGAAAGAAATTTCGCATCAGCTACTGTTTTAATAAAAGTAAAACGAAATAGGAGAGCATTTATTTAATACATTGTTAAGGTAGACGACGAGGTGTTATAATTCAATACAAAATTTTGAGAAGTTGAGTTTTTACTTGTTCGTTAAGGAACATTAATGTATTTATGTATCTGCAGAGAAAGCTGCCATTGCGGGTTGTCTTTTATGTAATCTATTATCATGGGTGTCACTATTTCAGCTTTATCCCATTCAGGTTGAAGGAATAACTGACAACCTGGTGAAACCAAGGCTGCATATTTTTCAGCCCAGGTAAAATCTGATTTATTAAACACTACAATTTTTAACTCATTCGCCATTTTTAATATTCCAGGCAAGGGTGGCTTGAATTTTTTTGGAGAAAGACAAATCCAGTCCCATGATCCTGTCAATAGATGTGAGCCGGAAGTTTCTATGTTGGTGGAAAAGCCTTCAAGTTGTAAAGCCTTTGTAAGGCTCCCCAGGTTATGTATTGTAGGTTCTCCCCCAGTAATTACTGCCAGTCTTCCTGGATGATGTTTTGCCGTTTCTACAATTTGTTCAACACTTTGATTTGGATATAAATCCTTATCCCAGCTTTCTTTTACATCGCACCATACACAGCCAACATCACAACCGGCAAGTCTTATAAAATAGGCTGCCTTACCCTGGTGAAATCCTTCACCCTGCAATGTATAAAACGATTCCATTACAGGAAGAAGTGTTGTAGTATTTATAAGTTTCTCATAAATCATAACATATAGTCAAGGATCAAGTATTAAGTATCAGGTATTCATTGTTAATTATTCATTGTTTGCCTCTCCACACAAGCCTTATATGTATTCATTAATAATGCAGCAATTGTCATTAAACCTACTCCGCCCGGAACAGGGCTTATGTAGGCAGCTTTTACAGAAACATTTTTAAAATCTACGTCGCCTAGAAGCCCGAATCCGCTTTTTTTTGTTTCATCTTTTATACGGTTGATGCCTACATCAATAATTACAACGCCTTTCTTAACCATATCTTCCGTTACAAAACCGGGCTTACCAATCGCTGCAATTATTATATCAGCCTCTTTACAAAGTTCTTTAATATTTTTTGTACGTGAATGACATAATGTAACCGTTGCATTTCCGGCATCATTATTCCTGGATAATAAAATACTGATAGGAGTGCCAACAATATTGCTTCTGCCAATTACAACCACACCTTTACCACTAGTTTCAATTTGATAATGCTGCAGCAATAACAAAATTCCATAAGGCGTTGCTGAGATAAAAGATGGAAAGCCCAGGACCATCTTTCCGATATTTACCGGGTGAAAACCATCCACATCTTTATCAGGAGAAATTGCATAAATGACTTTTTCTTCAGCTATATGTTTGGGTAAGGGGAGCTGCACTAATATCCCGTCAATATCACTATCGTCATTTAATTTTTTAATGCTTGTAAGAAGTTCATCTTCTGAAATGGTATTTTCAAATCTTATTAAAGTAGAAGTAATCCCTACTTCCCTGCAATTCTTTACTTTGGAAGTAACATAAGTTTCACTTGCAGGATTGTTACCAATCAATACAGCAACAAGATGAGGTAACTTCTTTTTAAGATCCTGTAATTCAGAAATTTTATTTTTAAGATTATCCTTTATGGCCTGGGATGCCAGCTTTCCATCCAATATTTGCATGGCGCAAAATTAAACCCCTATCCTCATTTATTATTAATTTCTGCAAAACCCGGCAGAAATTTAATTTTAATCTATAATATTTATTTTCACACTAAATTCCTGCTTTTGACAAAAATTTTCCTTTTCTTTTTATTGGTATTCTTTGATACTTTCTTACATGCACAAGCGCTTCGGAGGCCTCTGGCTGCGCCATACATTGGGTTAGGAGCCTATAGTATTAATCATGTAGATGCATTTTCGTTTACTTCTAACCAGGCCGCTCTTGCTCAACTAAAAAGCCCTGCTATTGGTGTTTATGGAGAAAGAAGATTTCTTCTTGCTGAAACAAATATGTATTCAGCAGTAGGAGTGCTGCCTACCAAAAAAGGAAATTTTGGTTTCCAGGCAGATTATTTTGGATTTAAAAATTACAATGAATCCCAGTTAGGAATTGCTTATGCCCGGTCTCTCGGGAGTAAACTTGATATCGGCGTTAAGTTCAATTATTATTCTTACAGGATACCCGGTTATCAAAATTCCTCTGCAGTGAATTTTGAAATAGGAGCTATTGCGCATCTTACTGAGCAGTTACATGCGGGTATTCATTTTTATAACCCGATTGGGGGAACTCTGAGTAAAACAAACAATGAAAAACTCGGTTCGATTTATAAATTTGGATTAGGGTACGAGCCGTCAGAAAACTTTTTAGTAAGCATAGAAATTGTAAAGCAGGAGGATTTGCCGGTTAATGTAAATGCAGGCGTTCAATATAATTTCGCAAAACAATTTTTTGCAAGAGCAGGTATAGCTTCGGAGAATGAATCTCCGTATGCTGGTGCCGGGATAAGCTGGAGTAACATACGGGTGGACCTTAGCGCCAGCTATCATCCGCAGCTTGGCTTCAGCCCGGGCCTTATGCTGATTGTTAATTTCAAATCAAAAGAGATTGAAAAAAATTAACAACATCAAACTGCGTTTACCTGTTGTATTCTTTTTAATATTGGCCTGCTTATGTATGAATGGGCACGCCCAGGAAAATCCGCCTGAGCCTGCCGTTCCACCAGTAGTAGAGCAGCAATTGGAAAATTTAACTGAATCCGGTGACGATGTTGAAACGGAAGATGACTCCTACCTGCAGGAATTACGGCATTACATTAAAGACCCGGTAAATTTAAACTATGCCGATAAGGGACAACTCGAAGAATTTAAATTCTTAACGCCTATACAAATTACCAACCTTCTTTCTTACAGGAATTTATTAGGGAATTTTCTAAATATTTATGAACTGCAGGCAATCCCTGGCTGGGATGTTACACTCCTGAGAAGATTAAAGTCTTATATAACAGTTGATAGCAAAACCGAAATATTCAATACCCTCGGCAGCCGTTTTAGAAACGGTAATAGATCTATTTTAATAAGGACTTCAATGGTGCTGGAAAAATCAAGAGGCTATTTACTGGATAGCAGCACTGCTAATAGTTTCTACCCCGGCAGTCCGCAAAAACTTTTCATTCGCTATAAGTATTTATTTAAAAACCTGCTTCAGTATGGAATAACCGGAGAGAAAGATGCGGGGGAACAATTTTTTAGAGGAGCACAAAAAAGCGGCTTTGACTTTTATTCAGCGCATTTATTTGTAAGAGACCTGGGGATTATTAAATCATTTGCCGTCGGTGATTTTACAGTAAACATGGGCCAGGGATTAACGCAATGGCAAAGCCTGGCTTTTAAAAAAAGCCCCGATATTTCAAGTATTAAGAGACAATCTGATGTATTAAGGCCCTACAATTCTGCAGGTGAAATAGCTTTCAACAGGGGAATAGGAATCACTTTAAAAAAGAATAGTTGGGAAGCCACAGGGTTTGCAAGCTTTCGAAAGCTGGATGCAAACTTTGTATTGGATACTCTAAATTTTGAAGATTTTGTTTCCTCTTTGCAGACTTCGGGATACCACAGGACCAATAGCGAGGTACAGGATAAAAACTCGCAAGGACAACTGAGCTTTGGTGGAAATGTTGGCTGGTCAAACGAGCGCCTGCACTTGGGAGTAAATGCTGTTCATTATAATTTTGATCACAGAATTACCAAATCAGGTTTGCTATATAATAAATATGCCCTCTCAGGAAAAACCAGCGGTAATTACAGCGTTGATTACAGCTATACCTATAAGAATATGCACTTTTTTGGAGAAGCAGCAACAGACGAAGATTTAGATAAGGCTTTTATAAATGGATTACTTATAAGTATGGATTCTCATGTTGATATGAGTTTTCTTTACCGCAAAATTTCCCGCGGGTATCAATCTCTGTACACCAACGCGTTTACTGAAAGTACATTTCCAACAAATGAAAGTGGCTTTTACACTGGCATTACTATAACACCTGTTAATTTTTTGCGTGTGGATGTCTATGCAGATTTTTATAATTTCCCCTGGGTTAAATTCAGGACAGATGCACCAAATTCAGGTAACGACTACATGGTCCAATTAACTTACAAACCTAATAAACAAGTTGAGGTATATACGAGGTACAGGGCAGAGAAAAAAGCAATTAATTATAATCCTCTAGACCTTACATTAAATCCTGTGTTAGTAAGGCCAAAGCAGGGATTGAGAACTCAATTTAGTTATAAGCTTAATTCAACTTTTACATTCAGGTCAAGAGTTGAATTATCCTGGTTCGATAAAAGAGGAGATGCACCTCAAAATGGATTCCTGTTATATACAGATATAATTTACAAACCTCTTTTAAAACCATGTTCCGGTAATATTCGATTACAATATTTTGAAACCGATGGGTATGACAGTCGCCTTTATGCTTATGAGAATGACCTGTTATATAGCTTTTCTATTCCGGTATTCTATGACAAAGGGTATAGGTATTATCTAAATATAAATTATGATCTCTCAAGGAAATTATCTGTTTGGGCAAAATTCTCTCAAACTTTTTATCCTGATAAACAAAACATTGGCAGTGGCCTCGATCTTATAAATGGCAATATTAAATCGGAAATAAAACTTCAGATAATAATTTTTTTATAAAGTTTTTATAAATACTAAGCAGCAACATCAAATTTTTATATGTCCTTGTCTCTAGTTAATGTTAAATTTTCACCAATTAACCTTTTTTTGGGTTACGCTTTTCGAAATCTATATTTGCAATTTTATAAAACTAAATAAACACACATGAGAAAATTTCTTACGCAATTTGTAATGTTAATGCTTAGTGGAGTATTAGCATTTGCCCAAACCCGATCTGTTTCCGGAACAGTAAAGGATGATGCGGGGGCGCCAGTTCCCTATGCTACCGTGACCGAAAAAGGCACTCGGAATGCAACAACTGCAGATGCAAACGGTAATTTCAGTCTCAAAATGAAGGGAAGCGGCGATGTTACATTCACAGCTACAGGCTTTGATGCGATATCGGTTACTCCATCTGGCAATGTCGTTAGTGCGTCTTTAAAAAGAAACGCTACTGAACTTTCTACCGTTACTGTAACTACAGCTTTAGGTATTAAAAGGAACAGAAACCAGTTACCTTTTGCTGCACAACAGATAAGTGGCGATGAGGTAAGTAAAGAGCGGTCTTCAAATTTTATTAATAATTTATCCGGAAAAGTTTCAGGGCTTGAGCTGCGCCAGTCAAATAGTCTTGGGGCCTCTACCAACATTACCTTAAGAGGTTCTAAAACAATTGGATCATCCAATCAGCCTTTATTTGTAGTTGACGGGGGTCCTTTTGACAATTCAAGCGCCACTGCTTCAAATGTCTCTACTACTCGTGGTGGTATTTATCAAGCTCAGGGTCGTGGTGGTTATGATTACGGAAATAATGCAGCTGATATTAACCCGGATGATATTGAATCTATAACGGTTTTAAAAGGGGCGGCATCTACAGCTTTGTAT
>DASYOM010000090.1:0-8015 GCA_036007765.1 Chitinophagaceae bacterium
TTTATGTAGATGGACTGTTATATCATACTGTGAACAATTCAGGGAGTATTCCTTTTTAATCATGATTTCTTTTTTATAATGAATGTGGCATTGGGGGTGGGTTTGCAGGCAGTGTTGATCCGGCTTTTACTAAAGATTCGATGGAAGTGGATTATATAAGAGTGTATAAATAGATGCAAGAATTATCTTCTTACTAATTTATAATGAGTAAATATGTTACCTGATTTTCCTTAAGATTACTTACAATTTATTTTCTTCATCAATCAGTTCCTTATTTACATAAACACCAGCCTTTGCACCTTCGGCTGCAGCAACCACTACAAAATGCATATCTTTTGAAGCGTCTCCTGCTACATACAATCCTGGAATATTTGTTTGCTGGGATTTGTTAGTGATGACAACATTGTTTTTACCGGTATTGCAGCCAAGGCTTTCCACAAGATGGCATTGAACGTCGTAGCCGTTGGAGAAAAAAAGCGCTTCGCAAAAAGATTTTTCACCATTTTCAAAAACGATATTTTTAAGCTGGCTGCCACTTCCCTCAAATAAACTGATGGAGTCTAAGACGACAGAAATTTTATTTTTGGTAATTAACTCCTTGTCTTTTTTTCTCAAATAATCTTTACCATCCGTGTATAAAGTAATTTTTTTACTCCAGGCAGTAAGTGTTAGCGCAACATCAATTCCGCTTTTAGTTGGAGCATATACGCCAATTGATTTATCGTTATTTTCCCATCCATCGCAGTAAGGACAATGATATATAGATTTGCCATAAAATTTATTTATTCCTTTCACTTCGGGGAGCCTGTCTGTTAAGCCGGTAGCAAGAATAAGTTTTTTTGACCGATAGACATTTTCATTGCAATCCTTAACTACGAAAATTTCATCAACATTTTTTTTAGCATGCTTTATTTCTATACGCTTAATTTTTACTGCATATTTTTTTAATTCTTTATGGCTTATTTTTAAAAACTCAGCAGGTGAAATATCATCGCGGGTAAGAAAATTGTGCATGCCATGTGAATAGCGGTTGCGTTGCTTTCCATGATCAAATAACAAAACTTTTCGATTGCATCTCCCCAATACCACTGCGGAATTTAGCCCTGCAGGGCCGCCTCCGATAATAATTACATCAAACAAGTTCATTGTCCAGTTTTTAATTTATTCGCTTATTCAATAAAGCAAACATACTTATGAATTGAATCAAGAATTACGTTCATTGATAAAATTTATTGAATAATAATTACTGGAGCCTTAAAGATTCAAGGTATCGGATTTTTGCAATGGAATAATAATGCATGTTGTTTTTATATAAAAAGCCAATGAGTACTTCTGGTTCTTCAGGTTGGTTAGGTTTAGTAAAACTGGTATCTGAGGGGGATATCATTTGCCCGATATTTATCTTCCAGGTTTTAAATTTACCTGCATTAACTAATGTATCATAATTTTCTGGTGAGCCTAAGTTCTTTGGAAGTACAACAGGGAAATCATTTATTGCTTCAGCCTCTGCATGATAGTTTAATTTGTAGATCCATATATTTTTTACCTGAAGAAATGACGTGTCTTTTGTTTTAACATAAATAAAATATTGCATGCCTGGCTCATTGTATTTTTGGGTAGTACTCCCATTTTCAGCGACACTTACTTTCGGCTTTACACCGCTGATGATAGTCCTTGCATAAGCATAACCTTTTTCTATTTTATTTGTTTGTGAACAGCCGGCTGACATTAAAAAAATGTGGGCTACAAATAACCAGGTTAATATCCGCATATTTTTATTTTGCTGGAAATATAAAAGACAAAAGCAATTAATATTTTATAAATTTCTTAATGAATTTGTATTTGCCATTATCGCTTTCAATTTTGAGGACATATCCTCCGGCAGGAAGCCTTTTTACATCTATAGTCCCACTCTGGTAATTACTTTTATTTGAATAAACAAGCTGGCCAGCCATATTGTATATTCTTGTAGAAATCACATTTACATTTAAAACATTTCCCTTTACATATTGCAAGCTGGTATTTGTAAACGTTGGAAAAAGATTTTGAATCAATGTACTCGCAGGTAAATTAGGATCTACAACCGTACCGGAATTCGGATTATAATTTGGAGCTCCTGTCGTAGCATAAAACATTCCATTTCCATGGGTGCCTACCAGTAGAGTATTGTCTTGTGGGCGATAATCAAGACTTGTTGTTAATGCCATTCCCAGGATATTATCGCCTTCACGCTCCCAGGTTACTGATGCGGCATTTATATCGGTTGTACTGTATAATCCTACTGATGTTCCCACATAATATTCAGCCGCAGGATTTCCTGATGCATCTTTTTTTACAACTATCACACAGCTTCTTATTGACGGCATGGTTAGATTGCCTTCTGTATTTTTCCATGTTGGCAAAGCACTTTTCGCATTTTTAGAATACCAAATATTGGTAGTGTTATAATTTGAAACTGTTATCAACACTTCATCATCATTATTTGGATTTACGGCAACATCAGAGATATTACCAGTCAAACCGGTTGGGGTAATATCTAAAGGTGTTGAACTTACTACAACATTCCTCGGATCGTTCAATCGGTAAAGATGGGCATCAGAAGTTCCTATGTATAATACATGATCTGGCAAATATGGCCCCCTGCTAAGTTCAAGCGCCCGAATAGAAACATCAGTGCCCATTGGCTTAGAAGCATTCACTACTGTTGCAACACCTGTTAGTTCTTCCCAGCCCGATGCGGTTACCGTAGAAGCTTTAGTAGTTCTGAATAAGCGATTAAAATTTGCATAATAAAGATCCTCGGGATTATCAAAATCAGTTTTGAAATAGGTAACAAAATCTCCAAAACCGCCATCCGGATTCGCAGTAAGGCCTGATGGTGTAATAGTGGCAAAATTATTGGTAATATCCCTTGAAAGGCTTCCAAATTGTGATGAAAAATAAATGGTAAAAGTATTGCTTGTATAGGAAGCAATGGATACAGAAGCCCCATCACCTCCACTGATTTTAAACTGGTCATTCGGTTTAGTGTTTCCATCCTCCCTGAAATAGGTGCCATTATCCTGGGCGCCACCAAAAAAATTGTTCTGGCCTGCCTCAGGATCTATGGCGACAAAATTATATTGAAGTGTCTGGTACCTGCTTACCATTGCCCATGGAACCGGATCAGGTAATTGATTTGCCATAATGTTATCTGTTTTTTGTATCCCTCCGTCATTAATAGCAAAGGCAATGTTTGCATTAATAGGATCAAAAAACAATCCATGAAAATCCGCATGGCTATTAGGATATGTTTCAGCAGTTGGGGGATTATTTTTCCTATAGCCCCCGATCCATTCCGTTTTAGTGCTTGATGTAAAGCCATCAGTAGATCTGTATAAATTAGTTCCGCCAACAAATACAACATTTGGGTCATCAGGCTTCACCGCTATTGCCATATCATATCCTCCTTGCAGCGCTATTGGATCTACGCCGTCAGATTGCCCGGGAAAATCCGGCATATTTGCTGAAAGATTAACTGACGTGTTTGCTGTAAAGTCTATTTTAAAAAGATCAGCTTCAGAATTAGCCCCCTTTGCGTTTTGCTGCGAAAGACCGTTTTGGTAAAACGCAAATAAAATATTCTGTTGAGATGGTGCCAGGGCAAGCAAAATTCTTTTGGGGCCTGCTGTATCATAAGAATTTGCCCTCCAGCCGGGTAATGAATCGACGCCTAATGTTTTGCCTCCTGCAATCCTGACCCAGCTATTAAAATCACCCGAAGCAGAGGTCCAGATGCCACGAAGATTCATATCGGGGTTATCTCCATTAAATGCGAGATATAATTTTCCTGCATTGTTGCTTATTATATCCATCTGCCCCTGGTCTGTAGTAGCTGGAACACTGCTACCAAATACTACATTGAAATGTGAACCTCCATCTGTGGACCTAACGAGCCTTCGATGGCCGGCTATAAAAACATTTCCATTGGCCGGGCTCACAATTATTTTATGTACAATATCAAAAACATTATCAAAATTATCAAGCGTGCCGGGCGTTAAATCACTACCATCTGTATTAGTAACCGTAAGTGTAAGCTTAGTCCATGTAAGCCCGTTATCTGTAGATTTTAAAATTCCAAATCCCAAATAGAATGCACCTATATCGGCGGCAGAATTACCTATAGCTTCTCCGCCACCTGAATACCACGTATCCTGGAACCCGGGGCGCGGATCCTGTGCAATAGATGTAACGTTATGTATTTCATTCTGAGGTGTTACTTTATTCCAGGAAGCCCCACCATCAGCAGAGCGATATATCCCCCCACTTACACTTCCTGAAAGAATTACCTTGTTAGTACCTGTACCAAAACGTTTATCAATTGCAAAAGCCCTGGTCCTTCCACCAATATTATCGGGCCCTGCTAAATTGTAGGCATTAAGATTTTGGGGTGAAAAGATCCCGGCTCCTCGTCCATCTTTCACCGGCAATGATTTCGCAAATGCTATTTCTTTTTGAAAAATGTTCTTCGGTATTTCACCAGTTGCAGGATCTTTTAAAATATCAAACTCATATTTGAGTCGGTCTTTTACAAACTCTCCCCGCTCATATTCTTCTTTATTTTCAGCAATTACCGATTTATTTTTTTTGAATAAAAAAAACGTGCCAATGGAGATGATGGCAATTACAAGCAAAAAAATTGTTTTTTTATTCATGGGTGTTTTAAAATTCGGATTACTATTGATTAATTAAAATAGTTTTAGCGATGCCAATATAATTTGTAAACTTCTACAAAAATACTGTCTTACAATTTACGAAAAAATATAAGGTAGGGTCCATTATTGGTCCTTTAATTTACTTAAATATATCGTCAATGATTTGAAGGTTTTCCAAAAGACCAATTGAATCTTTCGGCGCAAATGCTGCAAAAAATATTCACTAACTTTAGTTTCCTCAAGACGAAAAGTTGTATATGCAGTTGATGAAATATAAAAAACTTTTTATAATCATAGCCATTTTTATTATTGCGGTTATTGTATTTATATTTAGTACCAGCAGGCAAATCGTTGATTTCAATACGCAGGTTAAGCCCATAATAAATAAGAACTGCATTACCTGCCACGGCGGGGTAAGAAGGCAGGCAAATTTCAGTTTACTATTCAGATCAGATGCATTAGCCAAAGCCAAATCAGGCAAATACCCAATTATTCCCGGAGATCCTGATCACAGTGAAATGATTAGGCGCATTACGCTGAAAGATCCAGAGGACCGGATGCCTTACAAGCATGCACCGCTTTCGGAAGATCAAATAAATATTTTAAGAAAATGGATTAAGCAAGGTGCACAGTGGGGAGACCATTGGGCTTATATACCTGTAAAAGAAGAAGCTGTTCCAAAGCCAAAAGCCTCACTGTTTGGTTTAAGACCGGCAAAAAAAATCGATTGGATTAAAAATGACATTGATTATTTCATTTACGATAAACTGAAGCAGGAAAAATTGCAGCCTTCACCGGAAGCTGATAAAGCCACGTTATTACGAAGGGTAAGTTTAGATCTAACGGGCCTGCCACCTTCGGAGAAATTAGCCAATCAATTTTTGCAAAATAATAATGTCAATGCTTACGAAATACTGGTAGATTCCTTATTGGCCTCACCCCATTATGGAGAACACTTGACAGCTATGTGGCTTGATCTTGCCCGTTACGCAGATACAAAAGGGTATGAAAGAGACGACAGCCGCCAAATATGGAAATACCGCGACTGGCTTATAAAAGCATTTAATAATGATAAACCTTATGATGAATTTTTAATAGATCAATTGGCAGGCGATCTTTTGCCCAATGCCACAGACGATGAATTTATCGCAACTGCTTTTAATCGCAATACGTTAACCAATGATGAGGGCGGTACAGATAATGAAGAGTTTCGCACAGCCGCAGTTTTAGACAGGGTGAATACAACATGGCAGGCATTGATGGGGACAACATTTGGTTGCGTTCAATGTCATAGTCATCCTTACGATCCGTTCAGGCATGAAGATTATTATAAATTCATGGCCTTCTTCAATGACACAAGGGATGAAGATACTTATGACGATTATCCATTGCTGCGTAAATACAAATCGGAGGATAGTGTAAAACTATTCCAGGTAATAAACTGGCTAAAGCAAAATGCATCTCAGGAAGAAGCAAAGCGGATTTATATTTTTCTAAAGACATGGCAACCTTCTATCAACTCTTTACAGGCAGATAAATTAGTTAACAGTGCTTTGAATGATACTAAATGGCTGGTATTGCGAAACCATGCGGTGGCACGCCTTGGGCAGATTGATCTTGAAAAAAAGAGTGAATTGATCTTTCGTTATAATGGATATTTGGAAGGTGGCGTTTGGGCAATTCATTTAGATAAGCCAGATGGCTCTACTTTAAAAACAATCCCTGTTGCTAAAACCAAAGGATGGAAAATTACGAGCGTTGATTTTCCTGTTGCATCAGGTCTGCATGATCTTTATTTTACTTATACCAATTCAAACTTAAAAAAGCCTGATGGAAATGGAATGTTGTTCGACTGGTTTTATTTCACAAATCCGCTTCAAGGGAGAGACAAAAAAGGATATGATGAAATAAATAAAATATTTTGGGAATTACTGGATGCCCCGGTTACCACAACTCCGATAATGATGGACAACCCACCCGATATGCATCGTGCTTCTTACGTGTTTGAAAGAGGTAATTGGCTCGTAAAAGGAGAAGCCGTACAACCGGATGTTCCCCGTTCCTTAAACCCTTTTCCAAAAAACGCTTCACGCAATCGGCTGGGGCTCGCGAAGTGGCTGACAAGTAAACAAAATCCACTTACCGCAAGAACAATGGTAAATCGTTTATGGGAACAATTATTTGGTGTAGGACTTGTGGAAACGTTGGAAGATATGGGAACACAGGGAGCGATGCCAACTCATAGGGAGTTGCTTGATTATCTTTCATGGAACTATATGAACACGTTTAACTGGAGCACAAAAAAATTATTGAAGGAAATTGTTATGAGTGCTACCTACATGCAGGATGCAAAGGTTTCAAAAGAGAATTTAGAAAAAGACCTGAATAATACATGGTATTCACGTGCACCGAGAGTGCGGTTATCAGCCGAGCAGTTAAGAGACCAGGCTCTTGCTGTAAGTGGATTGTTAAGTGAAAAAATGTATGGCCCGGGTGTAATGCCCTGGCAGCCTGCAGGTATTTGGAAGTCGCCGTATAATGGTCAGGCATGGACGAAGAGCGAAGGCGAAGACCAGTACCGGCGTTCTCTGTATACTTATTGGAAACGCTCGGCGCCTTACCCTTCCATGATGACTTTTGATGCGACTTCCCGTGAAGTTTGCACAGCCCGGCGTATAAGAACCAATACGCCATTGCAGGCTTTGGTTACACTTAATGATTCTGTTTACCTGGAAGCTGGCCGCCACTTTGCATATCGTATGCAGTATGAAGCAAAAAGTAAAGATGCTAATGAGTTGATAAGTAAAGGATATGAAATAGCGATGCTAAAGCCTGTTACCCAATCAAAATTAAAAGCATTGGTTACATTATACGATAAGGCTTACACGCAGTTCAAAGCCGACAAAATAAAAACAGCCGACATGGTTGGAGATAAGGATGGGCAGCATAATAATCCGGAAACGGCGGCATTGATTGTTGTGGCCGGCGCTATATTAAATTTGGATGAGTTGATAACGAAGAATTAAATGATAAATAAGAAGCAAAGTAACACAAGTATATCAAAGCAAAGTTCGCTAATCAAATATCTGAATGTTGTACACAACTTAAAATACAGAAGATGAATACATTTTTAGCAAAGGGCGATTTGGAACTTCATAAAACTTTTGAAACTATACTTTCAATCATTAGCGTTTTGATGTTATAAAAATAAGTTCTTTGAAAATATTGTCTGTATTGAGTTTGGGGATATTTTGACTTGGAAACGATTTGAATTTTTGAAAGCTTTGAATTTTTTAATTCATTGATTTTCAACAATTATGA
>DASYOM010000091.1:0-26739 GCA_036007765.1 Chitinophagaceae bacterium
CCTTATTTCCTTTTACAATACTATTGTTATTATTATTTTCCAGGTCAATACCATTGTTATTGGAATAACTTACAAAACTATTCTCAACAACAAGACTTGTAGTATTAGAAGCTTTTATACCACAATCGCCGGAAGCAATGATATCACAATTCTTCACTTGTATATTTTGTGCTGCATTTATTATAAGGCCATAAACATTTGCCCCCTTAAAAGACAAATTATCAAATACAACATTATTGATACTATTAATATAAACCAAGTTATCAACCGCACCGACTTTTACATCATAGCTGGAAGGATTATTAGATCCGAAGAACATATTTATCTTCTTAAGTGACGGATTGTAGTACCATTCTCCAATCATATCAAGAGTTCGGATATCATTTTGTATAAAATATCCAAAATTATCTGTAGCATTATAGCCTCCGCCTGAATAGCTTAATGTACTTCCGGTATGTGCTGTAATTGTTTGTCGATCTAATATCCAAGGATTTTTTCTGATGACAACTTCTGCGCCTGCCCAGTTGGGAGAAGAAGAGAGTTCGTTATCAGTAATTGAACTGTTAGCATTATGAGATTCATAGTTTAAATACCCTTTGTTCACAGCATTGCTATTAGGATAGCGGCCCATTTCCTGGGGAGCATCATTCAGGAGTACAGTGTTTACAATACTTCCCAAAGAGGAAGAAGTGCTTTCCCATATACCATTACCTACCGATGTCCAGTTAGTTAAGGTTGCAGAACCAGTAATTATCGGTTTATTTCCTGATCCATAAGTTGATATTATTATGGGTTGACTGGTAGTACCGGATTTTATAGCTGCGATAGAGCCAAAAAATGTTTCACCTCTTTTAAATAAAATAGAATCACCAGGCTGAAGACTAGAAAAAAAAGTATTTAATTTATCAATTGTTTTCCAGGGTGTATTAGGATTTTGGGCTTGTGAACTGTTTCGGTTATCATCACCTATAGAACTGGAAAAATAGTAGTTTGTTGCATTTACCGTTTGACATGAATAAATCAAAATAAAAAACAGGAGTGTTTTCATTGCAGTTTTTGATAGGGATTTGGATTGATTCTTAAAACGATTGCCTAACTATATAATTGTGTAAAAAATAATTTTAATTTTTATTTTCTACAGAACAAAGTCAAATTTTATTTGAAAACAAAAACCTTTAGTAGAATTACTAAGTATTTTTTTAGATAAAATAATAGCTTGAAGATTTTTGTATTATTCTAACATTTAAAATAATTGACAGTTCAAAAAAGTGCGTGGATACTATGCTGATGATGGGATAAGTGGGTTAAACATTCTTTGTTCGGATATTATTAATTACATATTAGGTGTGTCGCTAACAGAATATACTTTTCGTTAGAATCGTAACCAGGCACCCTAATTTTAAAATATAATAATTATGGCAGAATTCACTTTCAAATAAAAAGCCCGTAGCTTTTACTTCGGGCTTTTACATTTCAAATAGTAATTGTAATGTCTTAGTAGTGGTATATATACTATTTAAAGATGTATTATTACTTTAGTGCATAATAGCTCAATTATAGCCCCTTGAATCTTTTGACTACACTCGTATATTCAAAAAATTTTTTAATTGATTTTTATTTTAGGATACTATAGGTTATATATTTTACGTTCTTATTCTAAAATATCTAAATAGAAATTCGTTTCTGTTATTCCTAAAAAAACATAATTATGAAATTAATCCCTACTCTTCTTTTTGTATGCCTGTTATTTGGGTGTCAAAAGAAAAGCCATTCTAACCAAGTAAATGCCGTAAATAAAGCCAAGCTTTATGGAAAATGGAGTTTTGTATCTGTATTAAAAGGAAGTACACTTACAACAAATGCTACCTCTTGCTATGCTGACGATTGGTTAGAATTTAGAACTGATGGAAAAGGTACAATATCACAAGGAGCCTTTATTGATAATCCAGCTATACTTAGTAGCCAGGATTTTGCATGGCAATATAAAGACGAAGCCGATATAACTTTTGAAAATACTGAATTAAATTTATTAATTCTAAATGATTCGGTATTGATGTTCAAAAACATATTTACGGCTACGGGTCCTTCCAGCGATGAATGGCATTGGAAAAGATAATTATTAAGTCTAACTGCCCCTTATACAGAATTAAAGAGTTTTAGTCAATTTAAATGCAGACTCTATTTTTCTTTTTAGTTCAGGAAAATGGAAAGGCTTTGGAAGAATAGATGTTGCGCCACATTCTTCAAAATCATTTAGTGACTACTTTTCATCCTTAGACATTAGTATAACAGGTGTGTTGAAGTACTTTTAATACTCTTTATTTCTTTACAAATTGCTTTTCCTTTTCTTCCATTTAAAAAAGTGTATAAAATGATTAAGTGAGGAAGAAGTTTTTATCTGTTTTAAAAACTTTTCTTGACTGATTGCCGTTTCAATTTCATGCCCATCCATAGCCAATATCTAATTGAAAAGCATCGTCCACAGGGTTTTAAGTTTTCAATAACTACCAATTTATGTAAACCTCTTATTAGAATGTAATCCTTAATTCAATAATTTTCTACGGTCTTGTCCGGCTATAGGTTTACAGGTTTGAGTAAAAACCAGAGATCAATGAAGGAAAAAAATGCTGGAGCAATTTAGATTTTCTGATGAACTAAAAGAGAAATTAATTTTCTTGATTGTTTATAAAATCAATCTCCAAAAATTTTTCACTCCTGTAACTCGGATTTCTAAATATAAAGTCAGTTACTGTTGAAGATTACTTAGTATGGTTAAATTTAAACCTATATTTAATATTACTAATCACATAAAATAACCCCACTATTATATGTAGAAGCCGAATTCGTTTATATTGCAGATAATATTGATTATATTTTAAATTATACCTTACCCTCTTAGCTTTTTAATGAGTACTTCTACATCTAATTATCACAGTTTCTCTTTTGCCGTTTATGATTTTATAGCTATTAATCTTACGTATTTCTTATTAAAAAATCAGATTTTACAGGTTAACTTAAAACCTTACTTAATTTTAGGAGTTGTAATAAATATAAGTTGGGTTATATGCAGTTATTTATTCAGGCTATATATAGGCCGGTATAGCAATTCAACTTTTTTTAAAAAAACAGTCCAGACTTACTTTTTATTTATTGTATTTATATTATCTTTTATTTTCCTTTATCACTATGATTATTCAAGATTATTTGTACTCCTCATATTTGCATTATTTTTCTTTACATTATCAATAGGCCGGACAATACTACTAGGAATTAGCTATTTTGAAAAACAATATACAATACAAAGAAATGTAATTGTATTAGGTCGTAATGAGATGACAGTAAAATTAATTGAGCATCTTCAAGATTTTAAAAAAACAATAAAAATAAATGGCTATTTCAATAATGAAAATCAAGCGGATTTTAATAAAGAAATACCCTTTCTTGGTGCAATTAATGAAGCAGTAAATTATGCAGTAAATAATAATGTTTCAGATATATATTCAACTATATCTCCGGAAACTGAACCAGCTGTTTATCAACTTGCTGAGGAGGCCGAAAAAAATTTTATAAGATTTAAATTTGTACCTGACTTTAAAATTTTTATCAACCGCAGAATGCATGTGGTTCTGGAAAAAGATATATTGTTTCTGTCAATAAGACGAAACCCTTTGGAAGATCATCAGGAAAGGCTTAAGAAAAGACTTTTAGACATTTCATTAAGTGTAATTGTAATGATTACAATTCTATGGTGGCTTATTCCAATCATAGCATTTCTAATTAAGTTAGAATCACCGGGCCCTATTTTCTTTAAGCAATTGCGATCAGGCAGGAATAATAAACCTTTCTTATGTTATAAGTTCAGAACTTTAAAAATAAATAAGGCAGCAGATGAAAAACAGGTAACAAAAAATGATGCTCGTTTTACAACAATCGGAAAATTTTTAAGAAAGACAAATATTGATGAGCTTCCACAATTTTTGAATGTATTGGAGAGTACCATGTCAGTAGTAGGCCCACGCCCTCACATGCTGCGGCATACTGAAGAATTTGGAAGTATATCTGAAAATTATATGGCGAGGCATTATTTTAAACCTGGCATTACAGGCTGGGCACAAATAAATGGTTATCGAGGAGAAATTAAAAACAATGAATTTTTGTTAAAAAGAGTTGAATGCGATATTTGGTATATGGAGAATTGGAGCATGTGGCTTGATATGAGAATTATTTTACTTACCGCACTTAAAGTAATAATCTGGGATAAAAATGCAGTTTAAAATTGAAAGTGATTTAATTAATCCTCTCTTATGAAATTGAGAATATGAAAACCTGTTTTAAAATTGCAGATCAGTTTCTATAGGGTAATGGTTATCAGAATAAGGGACACGAAGAATCTGGAATTGTGTTACTTTAAAACGTTTATCTGCAAAGATATAATCAATGCGTAGAGTAGGGGAAATAAACGGCGTAGTTCGTCCAAATCCTGAGCCTTCTTTCAGAAAAGCATCCTGCAAATTTCCTTTTACTTTGAAGTATACGCTTGAGTTGGGTAATTCATTAAAATCGCCGCAAATAATTGCAGGATATGGACTCTCATTAATCCTCTTACTAACAAACTCAGCCTGAATATACCGGAATTCATACCCCATTTTTAATTTCGAAAAAATACCGTAGAAATTAGATGCATCTGTTTCCTGATTTTTTTTAAACCAGTTTGGGATTTGGTAGTCCGGATCATTTAAATATAAAGGCTGTAAATGAGTGGCATAAATTCTGAAAATGTTATTATTTATTTTTATATCAGCATACACTAAATGTTCTCCCGTATAATTTTTTTTAAACTCATAATTGGCGGAATCAATTATTGAATACTTAGAAAAAATAGCTATACCGGATTGACTGTAAGATTCATTATTTTTTGTAGGTACAAAGTAATAATATGGAAACCCCATTTTTATTATTGAAGAAATATTGGATTTATAATATTCTGTATCTTTCGGTTCAAAAAATTCTTCAAAACAGAGTATATCTGCATTTTGTTTGTTTACAAGTTCTAACATAGGTATGCGAAAACTATTCTCGCCGTTTTCTTTTTTACTACTTACATCCCAGCTTGTTACATTCCATTGTAATACCCTTAAGGTGTTTTGATTTTTAGCAGAAGAAAATTTTTTAGGAAAGTGAAATGCAAAAACGGTAATGATCTGTTGAAATCCTAAAAGTAAGGCTATGATTGAAATCCACCACCATTTAACTTTTAAAATTGCCCATAAAATAATAAAAAAGACCAGCGAAAAAAATATAAAAGGAAAGACAAGGCCAGGGAAAGCTAACAGCGGATTCTCACCTGTATTTATAAACGGCAAAAGGCAGCATGTAAGATAAGCGATAATAATTCCCAGGTTTAATGAGATTAAAATCCTCCGAAAAAAAATAGATTTACCTTTCATTAAAAGTTTTCAAAAGTATTTATCAACGGTCATAATTTATTTAAAATTATGTTTTAGAATTCAAGTGTTTCACCGTCTTTAATTATTATTTGTTTTACTGTTCCATTTATTTCCAGTTGATAAATACCTATAGGTAATCCAATTTTTTTTGCTGTTACTGAAAAATAGATCTGCTTATTTTTCTTTTCATCATACAGTGTCCAAATGCCGGAGAAAACTACATGTAAAATGCCTGCTTTTATTCTTGTATCCATGCCTTTTTGTAAAGGAACATTTTTTATAATGCTTCCTGATAATTTTACATCAAATATCCCCGGAGGCAAGGGGAAGTTCCGCTCATTGGTTAAGGCTCCTGAATAATTCACCTCTTTTTCAGAATTAGCTTGAAGGATGGAAGTTATACACTCTACATCTCTTGGAATTTCAATAAATATTTTACCTGGAGCAGTTTTAGGAATGGCTGGTTTCATCTCCCAATTTTTATCATAAATTAAATGATTGCTGACTTCATGCTTTATAATTTTATAATTGCCCGAATCAAAAACATTTGATTTTTGGATTTGAACAGTTTTATTTGAATCGCCGAAATTTGGTTTTTGAATTTGAGTATTTATAACCGAATCGCTGATATTTAATCCATGAGATTGCTGCCAGGTACTATCATATTCCAGCGTTTCTTTATCCTTAATCTCAACCTGATTAAATAATCCATTAATTTCTAATTGATATATGCCTTTTGGGATTTCAATTTTTACAGGGAGAGATGATTTATATAATATTTTTAATTTATTCTCATCATATAAATTCCATGATATATGGTAATTCATGCTAAATGTGCCGGCTTTTATTCTTGTATCCATTCCTTTATCTATTTGGATATTTTTAACAATAATTCCTGAAATTCCTATATCATAAATTCCGGGGAAAAGAGAAAAATTTCGCTGCTGATTAGAATTATATAGAAGCGTATGATCGGGCAGATTGTAAATTTCTATAGTATAATCCACATTCAATGGAACGGCAACATTAATTGTACCTGTAGCCATATTTTTACCAAACATAATTTCACTCATTTCAGTTGAGCCGGAGCTATCAGCAGACGAATTCCTTCGGAGTGAATCTATTGTAGGCAAATTAATACTTGTATCCGTTATCTTCCGGTGAAGAGAATTATAAAATTCTTTGGTCATAACATTAAATCCGTAGCTATAAAAAATATTTTTATTTATTTCTCCTTCATCCGATGGTTTTAAAATCGCATAACTTTTATTGTTAAAAAGCATTTGATATATAGGCTGTCCGATTTCCAGAATTAAATTAGGTGAGTCAATCGTCAGCATCTTCCTCTTAAAATAAGTTAATTCATTAGCAGTATCTGTCTTGGCAATTACAAAATCAATAGAATCGTTTCTGTCGTGTTCTATTCTGAAAACAAGACAACATTGATCGGAAAAGCCTGGTTTTACAATTTTATATTTAAAAGTAGTGGCATCTGAAGGAGATATCGTTTTCGCATTAAAGTCAGTAATCATCGCTGTTCCTAAAGAAAGAGGAATAGATGTACCGTTCATGCCCTGAGATAATCCTGTAATAAATTGGACTGTTCTTCCGAATTCATTCCTGCAACTTACTATCATATAATTTGCAGCAATATTTTTAATATCTATAATCTTAAAAGCATTGGGATCAAATGAGTTATTCTGCTGTGGCAACGGTTGTGCAAATAAAATTATAGGGATTAATAATGTGATAGTTGTTGTTACATATTTTTTCATTTTGTTGTTTCAATAAAAATATTTTAATAGATAGATGTTTTAATTCATTACGAAAACCCGCGCAAATCAATATCGGCTGTGGGCATCAATCAAAATTAGGCTATTAAAAATGTTCATTACATGGATTGCATGCTGCAGAAAGAATTAAATTTAATTGAAAATAAATCATAATAAAAGAAGAATAATCAAATATGAGAGAATAACTAATCCATCAACTTCCACTAATGTTACTACAAAATATGAAAAAGTCTGGCAAACGAAATTTCGACAAGGCTTTCAATTTTAATCAGTGATCCGGGTTGGACTAAATGTATGTCTTTCTTTTTCCTCTAATTACTTTTATTGGCTTTGTAATCATTAAATTACCATTTTGATAAAGTCATAGAATGCCATAGATTGCAATGAAATGATAAAAATGTTTACCCTAATGTTTACCCCAAAATCTAATTTTGCATCATGACGAAAGTAAGTGATCATGCTCCGATTCATTTTAGCATTATCAAAGAAAGAAAGTAAGATACATTGCGACAGGAATTTGCATTCAATTATATCACTGGGATAAGAAAAACAAACAAGTCAAAAATGTTGTAATAATTTAGCAGATTTACAAAATCTGAACTTAGATCAGGAAATAGTTATTCCCCAAAGTTTATCTTCAAAATCTCTTAAACTCTTGGCGATGGGTAGCCAAAAAAATGAATTCTTTGATTTTGCGTTTGAATTTATAAAAAGGTATGCATCTGCTTGCCAAATAGGCACTTATGATAGGTTTCATGCAACTCTGAATAAATAAGAAAGTACACAGAAAATCGGGAATTAAGAATTCTCTGAAATTACTACATTTCTTATAGAATATGAGCATTATCTTAGGGACAAATTGAAAAATAAAACAAACACTATTCACATCACTAACAGAAGTAAGAGAAAAAGCCGGGGAATGTAGAACGGATTACAACTGTTCAAGGCCACATCATCGCTGGGCTTCGTTCCGCCGGTTGAATTTATTTAATCTTTTGCCATGATAAAATAAAAAACAAAATTAAAAATTATACTTTTGATTGGATCGAAAAAGAGAGCTTTATAATTGGAAAATTTAACTAGCTTTTTTTAATGGATTTTTATAAAAAAAATTGAATCAGCATTTTTTATTATACCTTAATAGTTTAATATCCTATAAGCTATTTAATTATAAGCCCCGGCATATTTACTATAGCTCCGGAATCTCCTAAAGATGTTAATAAATTGTTCGCAATTTATAGAAATTTTATGTTTTTTAAAATCCAATAAGCAGTGATTTATCATACTTTTGCAGCTCCTTCGAAATAGACGTTCACACACAATAAACTGCTTTCATTACATGAAAAAATTATTATTTTTTATTGCCCTATTAGGCATACAAAATTCTTATGCAAATAATTATTATTTTTCTACTTCTCTAGGCGATGACAACAGGACAAGTACCCAGGCTCAAAATCCAAGTACTCCCTGGAAAACAATTGCCAAGTTAAATAGCTTTTTCAGTAGCCTTCAGCCAGGTGATGTTGTACTATTTAATAGAGGTGAAAACTATTTCGGCTCAATTTCTGTTTCTAAGTCTGGTACTACCAGTCAACCGATTACCATATCTGCTTACGGTAGCGGTAATAAACCGATAATTACTGGTTCTGCAACATTAACTAACTGGACATCGGTAGGTAATGGTATATGGGAAAGCACATCTTCATCATTGGGAAGTATTGTAAATACTGTACTCTTAAATGATGCTCCCCAGGAAATGGGACGCTACCCTAATAGTAATACTGCTAATAAGGGATATCTGAATTACGAAACTTCTATTTTAAATACATCTATAACTGACAATCAACTTTCCATATCTCCTAACTGGACGGGGGCAGAAGTTGTAATTAGAAAAAATCCCTGGATATTAGACCGAAATTTAATTATAGCTCATGTAGGAGGAACTTTAACATATTCCGGTGGAGGATATAATGGAACTTCCAATTTTGGATATTTTATACAAAATGATATTCGTACTCTTGACAAATTTGGTGAATGGTATTATAATCCTTCACTTAAGAAATTAAGTGTTTACTTCGGCTCTAATAATCCTTCAAGCTATGATATAAAAGCCGGCGCGGTTGATAATCTTGTTAATATTTTGAATAGTTTCAATAATATCGTACTTGATAATTTGTCTCTTAAAGGTGCAAATGTACATGGGGTTAGTATTAATGCCGCACAAAATATTGTGGTAAGGAACTGCGATATTATTGCATCCGGCGATTGTGGTATTAAAGCTTCCAATACAACTAATCTCCTTGTTGAGAATTGTTTTGTAAGTTATTCCAATAACAATGGTATAGATCTGGAAAATAATAATAACAATAGTATTATCAGGGGGAATAAAGTAGATAACACTTCCCTGTTTGCGGGTATGGGCAAAAATGGGGACGGTACTGGCACAGGTATCAATGTTCGCGGCCAGGGTAATCTCATTGAATATAATGAAGTAACGAATACAGGCTATATCGGCATCTCTTTTTATGAAGATGCTTCAGTTTTAATTAAAAATAACTATATAAATAATTTTAGCCTTACTAAATCAGATGCAGGAGGCATATACGCTAATGGCACTAATAATACCAGTACCGGAGGAAGAAAATTTACAGGTAATATTATTTTAAATGGAATAGGTGCAGGAGAAGGTACTAATGATCCTAACTATCTCATAGCTGAAGGCATTTATCTTGATGATGGAACTAAAGGCATAGAAATAACAGGTAATACAGTTGCCAATGTACCGCATCATGCCATCTTATTTAATAATGCAAAATATATAATTGCAAAAAACAATACTTTTTATAATAGTGCCGACCAAATGTCCATGCTTTTTACCACTACAGGTACGATTGGTAATGGTGATGAAGTTGTAGGCAATATTTTTTTCTCGGCAAAACCTATACAAAAGGTTACATCACTTGTAACTACAAATGATGACCTATCACAATTTGCCAGATTCGACAGCAACTACTATTGCCGGCCGTTTGATGATAAATTAGTTTTTCAAACCACCAGGTATTATACGAAATCAAATGAAGCAAATGAGGCGCTTGATCTGGAGACGTGGAGGTCAAGATATAATAAAGATTTAGCTTCAAAGAGAACACCGATACAATACCCCGCATATAAAATCAACCAATTAATTGGGTCTAACAAACTTCTTTATAATGATGGAGCATTTTCAACAAGTACTTATGGTATAGGAATCTGGACACCATCAAACAATGGTGTAGTTACTTGGGATAACTCCGGTGTTATGGATGGAGGAAGTGTGAAGGTATCTTTTAACTCTACAACAGGAACTGCTAATGTGTCTTTAATAACTATTAATGTAGGAGCAGTCGATGCTAATAAAAAATATATATTAAAATACAGTCTCAAAGGATCTAGCGATAATGGTATTAGTGTAGGAACTTATTTAAGAAAAGGTAGTGATCCGTATAATGATCTAAGTACCCGAACGTATTCAAAGATAGGAACCACCCGGACTGAAAACGAATTTCTTTTTTCATTCCCGCAAAGTGATGGGGATGCTACCTTATGTTTTATCGTAAATGACCAGAATTTAACTTACTGGTTAGATAATATTAAATTTTATGAGGCTGATGTTACTGAGACTAATCCTGATGATTATATTCGTTTTGAATATAACCCTTCACAATCTACCAAGACCGTAGCTCTAGACAAAAATTATATTGATGTAAAAAATAATAGTTACTCAAACAGCATAACCTTACAACCATATTCTTCAGTTATATTATTAAAGGACACTTCAACGACTACTCCCACAGCAGGTCCAACTACATGTTCTGCATCAGGCACTATCTTAAGAGAGGAGTGGGATAATGTTAGCGGAGAGCAGGTATCTGCTATTCCAGTAAACACAACACCAACCAGCACCAGCCAGCTTACTTTGTTTGAGGCGCCAAGTAATATTGGTGATAATTATGGTGCGCGTATTCGGGGTTATATATGCCCTCCACAGACGGGTAACTATACCTTCTGGATTGCCGGTGATAATGGAGCTGAATTGTGGTTGAGCACAGATGATAATCCGGCTAATAAAGTTCTCATTGCAAGTGCTCCCGGTAACGGCTATACGTCTCCTCGTGAGTGGACTAAGTATAGTACCCAGCAATCTGCTACAGTTTACCTAAAAGTAGGGCAGCGTTATTATATAGAAGCATTACATAAAGAAGGCAGCGGCGGAGATAATGTGGCAGTTAAATGGCAGTTACCTGATGGAACAAATGAAGCACCTATTCCCGGTAACAGGCTATCTCCTTATGGAGGAGCCCCGGTTATCACTACATGTTCTGCATCAGGCACTATCCTAAGAGAGGAGTGGGATAATGTTAGCGGAGAGCAGGTATCTGCTATACCAGTAAACACAACACCAACCAGCACCAGCCAGCTTACTTTGTTTGAGGCGCCAAGTAATATTGGTGATAATTATGGTGCCCGGATTCGGGGTTATCTATGCCCTCCACAAACGGGTAATTATACCTTCTGGATTGCCGGTGATAATGGAGCTGAATTGTGGTTGAGCACAGATGATAATCCGGCCAATAAAGTTCTCATTGCAAGTGCTCCCGGTAACGGCTTTACGTCGCCTCGTGAGTGGACTAAGTATAGTACCCAGCAATCTGCTACAGTTTACCTAAAAGCAGGGCAACGTTATTATATAGAAGCATTACATAAAGAAGGCTCCGGCGGAGATAATGTGGCAGTTAAATGGCAGTTACCTGATGGAACAAATGAAGCACCTATTCCCGGTACCAGGCTATCTCCTTACGGGAATTCTAATCCTATAACATTCCGTGTTGATGGTAGTCCCAATATCACTTCTCAAAATAACACTTTAATTAATGCTAGTCCTCAATCCGGCTCAATGGCGATTAATACAGGTACAGTTGCAGATTTAAGGATTTACCCTAATCCATTTAGAGATGTAGCAACCGTATTCATTAATCCAAAAGAATCAGGTATGATCCGGATTCAAGTGTTTGATGTAAACGGAAAACTTGTGCAGGATATATTTAGCGGACGAGTTGAGGCAGGTATTTCGAAAAACTTTAAACTTACGTCCAATGGGCTTACTTCCGGATTATATATTGTACGGATGGCTACAAATTCAAAAGTATTCAGTCAAAAAGTTTCTCTCCTTAATAAGTAGTTTGTAAAGATGAATAGTCTTAAAATAAGTTGATAGATTTTAAAATATTCCCGGTTGCCCCAGGTAGCCGGGATTTTTGTTTGATAGATCTGCTCTGGTGTTTTCATTTTTAATCCATTAAGTTACTCGGTGAGTAGCTAAAATATAATTTTTTCTTTTTATTGATATGCAATTGTATTCTTAGATGATACAAAATAATGTCCTTAGCGTATATGATGCATCATTAATTCGTGGCAAACAAAAAAAAATTTTTAAGTGTACGTTCTTCCTAAGCTGTGTTTCTACTCATAGATGTAGCAGAGCAGGACACGCGGCTGATATAAGTTTATTGTAATTTAAAATTTGTTATACATCGGGGTTTCATGCAACCAATTTTCTATGGATGGTAAATTCGATGAAAACCCCGATGGGACGTAATTATGGAAAGAATGTCGAATGAGAATACTCGCCAAAAAAATGGCTTTTTTGGTACCGGTGTTTAAGAAACCATTAAACGCCCGCCAGTTTAAGGCTTGTCTTTTTCAACTTTCTTAATTCAATGTCTTCAATGATAGGATCGGGTGTAAGAATAAGAGAGGTATTATTTTCTTTCCACCAGTTGTTTTGCGAAAGTTGACCAAAGTGAATTACGCCAACAAGATATTTTCTGCCGACGATGGAATGCCACTCTTCTATCCATTCAAATTTTTCGCGCGGGATAGTATTCCATTCATCAAAGCTGAGATAGATTCTTACATAAAAATCAGTGGTTAGTATCCCCGGCGTTTGATGGTATAATTTTTTGTATTCATAACGATAGCCATACCGCAGCGCAGAAATATCGCTGAGAACTGCTGTAGCGGTAGGGAAGCTGCCTGCGCCTTTGCCATAAAAAAACTGCTTATCTGCAAAACCGCTTTCAATTATTACAGCATTGTTCTCATTTTTAACAAAGGCAAGCAGATCGTTTGGCTGAACGAATTGTGGCAGCACGAATGCCGCTATTTTTCCGTTTAATAATTTTTTAGCCTGGGCAACCAAACGGATCTCGTAATTTTTTTCCCTGCCAACATTTGCATCTCCGGCATTAATATTCTGGATGCCCGTGAAAAGTATTTCTTTTGATGAGGAAACAATTCCGTATGCATGGCACAATATTATTACCCATTTATGCACTGCATCCCAGCCCTCCACATCCAGCGCCGGGTCTGCTTCTGCAAAGCCCAGCTGTTGTGCCTGCATGAGCGCATCCCTGAAATCAATTTTGTCCTCAAACATTTTGGTAAGAATAAAATTTGTAGATCCGTTAACAACGGCACGCAGTGAATGAAGCAGGTCGTTATCATAATATTCTTCCAGGTTGCGTATAACCGGGATCGATGCACAGGCAGAAGATTCGCAAAGAAATGGCGTATGGGTTTCTTCCTGCAATTTCAGCAGTTCCGCTAAATGTTCAGCGATCATTTTTTTGCTGGCGCTTACAACTGCTTTACCTTTTTTTAATGCTACCGAAACTATTTCAAAGGCCGCCTCCGATTCATTGATCACTTCCACGATAACATTTATCGAATCATCATTCAACAAATCATTTTTATCGGTGGTGAACAATTCAGCCGGCGCATCCCTTTTTTTATTTTCCTTTTTTATGCAGATTTTTTTTATCGATGCATTTAATGTTGAAGTTTGTTTTAATACTTTGTACAAGCCTTCACCCACAACACCAAAGCCAAATAAACCTATTGTTAACTCTTTATGTGAAGTCATATTTTAAATTTGTAATGTTCTGTCTAATACAGCAGGCACATTCAAAAATTCTGTGATGAGATTTTCAATGCGTTCATATTCTAATAAGAATCCATCGTGGCCATAGGTAGATTGAATAGACCTGAATTTTGCACCGGTAATATTAGAGGCAATAAATTCCTGTTCCTTTAACGGGAAAAGAATATCTGAAACAATTCCAATCACTAACGTTTTTGCTTTGATGTGGCTTAAAGCCGCTTCCATGCTGCCCCTGCCACGACCCACGTTATGCGAGTCCATACTTTTACTTAGAAAATAATAACTGAAAGCATTAAAGCGCTTTGCCAGTTTATCGCCCTGGTACCGCTGGTAAGATACCGTTTTAAAATCATAAATGGTCTCATTTGTTTCTTCTGTTTGCGCAGCCTGGTAAGTTTCATAATGCCGGTAAGAGATCAAAGCTATGCTTCTCGCAACTTTCATTCCTTCAATTCCTGCCAATGGTTTATCTTCTTTCCAGGTGGGATCCGTTTCAATGCTCATCCTTTGTGAAGCATTAAAAGCAATGGCCCATGGTGAGTGGCGCGCATTGGTTGCCAGGGGAAAAATATTTTCAAAAAGGCCCGGATCTTCAATTGCCCATTCCAATAATTGCTGACCACCCATAGAACCACCGATGCCGATCTTTATCTTTTGTATCCCTAAAAATTTTTTTAAGTGCGCATAAGAACGTACCATATCACGCGTAGTAAAAAAAGGAAACGCATGATAATATACTTTCCCTTTTACAGGATCAGGATCAAGCGGGCCCGTACTGCCATAACAGCTACCAGGCATGTTCACACAAATGATAAAATATTTTTCGGGTGAAAAGATTTTCTCATTCCCCACCAGGCCAGGCCACCATTCTGCCGCATCACTATTTGCCGTAAGCGCATGAAAGATCCATACCACATTGTTCTTTTCTTTATTTAATATTCCATGCGTCGTGTAAGCCAAATGATGAAACGGCAGGGTATAACCCGATTCAAGTGTGAAGGGCTGCTCGTTTTTATAAATATTATAAGTCAACTTTTGTGTATTGATTTATGCAACTAGTTCAGTGGAAAAAACTTTGTTGAAAGCCTGTTCAAGATCAGCTTTGATATCTTCAATATGCTCGATACCGGTACTGATGCGAACCTGGTTGGGTGCAACACCTGCTGCAGTTTGCTCTTCAGCACTCAATTGCTCATGCGTTGTAGAGGCAGGGTGTATGGCGAGCGTTTTTGCATCACCAACATTGGCAAGATGACTAACAAGCTTTAACGAATCAATGAATTTGCCGGCATTTTCCTTTCCGCCTTTTACGCCGAAATTCAAAATTCCGCCAAAGCCATTTTTCAAATATTGTTTAGCCAACGCGTTGTAGGCACTGCTTTCCAGCCCGGGATATTCTACAAATTCAACCAATGGATGTTGTTCCAGCCATTGTGCAAGTTCCAATGCATTATCAACATGGCGCTGCACACGCAGCGATAAAGTTTCCAGACCCTGTAATAATAAAAAAGAATTAAAAGGACTTTGCGATGAACCAAAATCTCTTAACCCTTCCACCCGGGCACGTATTACAAAAGCAACATTTGGTAAGCCCAATGGATTTCCTTCGCCAAAAACATCCCAGAATTTTAAGCCATGATAGCCTTCGGATGGTTCAGTGAATTGCGGAAATTTTCCATTGCCCCAATTGTAATTTCCACCATCAACAATAACGCCGCCAATGCTTGTTCCATGACCACCGATCCATTTGGTTGCAGATTCTACAACGATGTTAGCGCCATGTTCCAAGGGACGAAACAAATACCCGGCAGCGCCAAATGTATTATCAACAATAAGGGGCAGGTCATATTCTTTTGCCAGGTCTGCAAATTTTTTAAAGTCAGGAATGTTTAAGCGCGGGTTACCGATCGTTTCTAAATAAATTGCTTTTGTATTTTTATCAATGTGTTTTACAAAACTTTCTGCATCATCACCATCAGCGAATCTTGCCTCAATGCCCAGGCGTTTAAAAGCAACTTTAAACTGGTTGTAAGTGCCGCCATATAAATACGTGGTAGTAACAAAATTATCACCCGATTGTAGAATATTATTCAGCGCTAAAAATTGTGCTGCCTGTCCCGAACTGGTTGCAAGGGCCGCAACACCGCCCTCAAGCGCTGCAATGCGTTGCTCAAAAACATCCGTGGTGGGGTTCATGATTCGGGTGTAAATATTGCCAAACTCTTTTAGTCCGAATAAATTTGCCGCATGTTCCGAATTATTAAAAACATAAGAAGTTGTTTGATAAATGGGTACCGCCCTGGATTTGGTTGTAGGATCAACCTGCTGCCCGGCATGGATTTGTAATGTTTCAAAATGTAGATCGCTCATATAATTTATTTTAATTAATTAGTAAACAGATACTTTAAAAAGTAAAATGGATAAATCCGTCAAGGGGTTATATGGAATGTATGATGCCTTACGGCATACAATTGCAGCAAATACCACAAAGGGTGGTACAATAAAAAGAGGGAATTATGGTTGCTAAAATTTTCATTTTTAACTGTAACAAATATAACGGGGTTTTTTAATAATAATCAAACATTTCTTTGATCCAAATATTTTATGACACAGTTTTTACTATTTGAAGATTATAAAAGTGTTATTAATTTATTCTTCATTTATTATTTAGTTCATTTGCATTTTTTACATTGCACTTCTAAAAAAGGAGTATGCGAAAAATTTTGGTTTTTTTGATTGCGGGGTTATTGATTCAAGCATTATCGGCCCAAACAACACACCATAGCGTAACTGGAACCGTACAGCTTCCCAATGGCTGGCGCTTAACCCCGGCCGGCAAAAGTTTACCACTTGGTGATCTGCCGCTGAACATGGCAGTGTCGGCTTCCAAAAAATACCTGGCTGTTACCAATAACGGGCAAAGCACCCAAAGCATCCAGTTGATTGATGTGCAACGCGAAAAGATACTAGACAATATTGTTGTGGCGAAATGTTGGGTGGGACTAAAATTTAGCGCGGATGAAAAATTTCTTTATGCTTCAGGCGGCAACGATAACTGGATCTTACAATATGCTATAATAAATAATAAACTTGTTTTGAAAGACAGCATCATCCTTGGAACGAAATGGCCGAATAGAATTTCACCCACCGGCATTGAGATCAACGATGCAAGAAAACTGATGTATGTTACTACAAAAGACAACAACTCTTTATACGTTATTGATCTTACCACAAAAAAAATAATACACCAGGAACAATTGCCGGCGGAAGGTTATACCTGTTTGCTATCGCCTGATAAAAAGCAACTTTACATATCCTGCTGGAACTGCAGTAAGATTATTATTTACAATACGGTTACCAATAAATTGATGGATGAAATATTGGTGGGCAGTCACCCCAATGATTTCTGCATCACTAAAAACGGAAAAATTTTATTTGTTGCCAATGCTGATGACAACAGTGTTTCTGTTGTGAACATTGCAAAAAGAAAAGTGCTGGAAACATTGAATGCTGCACTTTTTCCCGGCGCACCAAGCGGATCTACCACTAATAGCGTGGCTTTAAGCAGTGATGAAAAAACATTATACATTGCCAATGCTGATAATAATTGCCTCAGCGTTTTTAATGTCAGCAATCCGGGAAATAGTACCAGCAAAGGTTTTGTACCGGTTGGCTGGTACCCAACTGCGGTAAAAGCAATTGGCCAAAAGATATTTGTTGCCAATGGTAAAGGATTTACTTCTATGGCAAATCCAAATGGCCCAAGTCCCATAACTAAAAAAGTGCATCTCGATTTTCAAAAGGGAGATACTGCAAAGCAAAAAAAAGTTCAGTATATCGGTGGCTTGTTTATTGGCACATTGAGTATCATTAGTGTTCCAACTGCACAGCAACAGGCGGCTTACTCGCAAACAGTTTATAATAATACGCCTTACAGTAAAACGCGCGAAACCGTTTCAACAGGCGAGGAAGGTAACCCCATCCCCAGAAAAATTGGCGCCCCCTCACCAATAAAATATGTTTTTTATATCATTAAAGAGAACAGGACATACGACCAGGTTTTGGGTGATATTGCAGAAGGTAATGGTGATAAATCACTTTGTTTGTTTGGAGAAAAATATACACCTAATGAGCATGCCATTGCAAAGGAATTTGTTTTGCTTGATAATTTTTATTGCGATGGTGAAGTGAGTGCCGACGGGCATAACTGGAGTTTAGGCGGGTATGCAAATGATTACCTCGAGAAAAATTGGGTAACCAACTATGGAGACAGGGGAGGAGATTATGATGCAGAAGGAACACGCGACATCGCTAATAATAAGAATGGTTTTATCTGGGATTTTTGTAAACGCGCAGGGGTTACTTACAGAACGTATGGCGAATTTACTGACGATTACAAACCCAATATCCCCGTTTTAAAAGATCATTTCTGCCCGTATTATACCAGCTGGGATCAAAAAGTAAGGGATACTACAAGAGTTAACCAGTGGATGAGAGAATTTGATTCATTGGTTTTGGCAAATGCGTTGCCAAAACTAAACACCATGAGGTTGATAAATGATCATACCGAAGGATTAAAAAAAGGGAGGCCAACACCCTTTGCACATGTTGCCGATAATGATCATGCAGTCGGAATGTTTATAGAGCACTTAAGCAAAAGCGCTGTATGGAATCAAAGTGCCGTTTTCATTGTTGAGGATGATGCCCAGGATGGTCCTGATCATGTTGATGCACATCGCACAACCGCCTATGTTGCGGGCGGTTTTGTTAAACATCATTACGTTGATCATACCATGTATTCTACCTCTTCTCTCTTGCGAACAATAGAATTAATTTTAGGCGTTCCTCCAATGAGCCAGTACGATGCAGCCGCAACTCCGCTCTGGCGCAGCTTTTCAAAAGAAATAATTCCATATGTGTTTTCTGCAAAACCTTTCCAAATTGATATCGGCGAATTGAATATCGCTGAAAACGAATGGCAAAGGAAGAGTGAGAAATTTGATTTCAGTAAAGAAGACATGGTACCCGACCGCATTTTTACAGAAGTGATTTGGAAGGCAGTCAAAGGAATTGATGCTGTTGTTCCGGCCCCAAAAAGAGCAGCTTTTGTAAATACCGCTGACAAAGATTAATGAAATAATATGCAGGGTTTGTAACCATGCATTTCAAATTTTCACCTTAGTTTCTGCGTATCTTTGCAGTTAATATGGCGATCAAGGAAAAGGTTCAGAAAAACACGATACAGGCAGAAGAATCAATAGAGGTTTTTGGCGCAAGAGTTCACAATCTCCGGAACATTGATATTTCAATTCCCAAAAATAAATTGGTTGTAATTACCGGTATTAGCGGCAGTGGTAAATCATCGCTGGCATTTGATACTATTTATGCAGAAGGGCAGCGCCGTTACATGGAAAGTTTCTCCGCGTATGCCAGGCAATTCATCGGTGATATGGAACGGCCGGATGTTGATAAGATAACCGGGCTTTCACCGGTAATATCCATTGAACAAAAAACCACCAACAAAAACCCCCGCAGCACTGTAGGAACTGTTACTGAAGTATATGATTTTTTTAGATTATTATTTGCAAGAATTGGAGAAGCCTATAGTTACAATACCGGAAAAAAAATGGTGAAGTGGAGTGAGGAAGAAATTGTAAATAATATTTTTGAAAAATACAGGGATCAGAAAATATCATTGCTTGCTCCACTGGTAAGAGGAAGAAAAGGACATTATCGTGAGCTGTTTGAAGAAGTAAGAAAAAAAGGATTTTTGAAAGTGAGAGTAGATGGTGAAGTGAAAGACCTTGTATCAAAAATGCAGGTTGACCGCTACAAGATCCATGACATAGAATTAGTGGTTGACAGGCTGCAGGTAACGGATGATATGAAAGTAAGGCTGAGCCAGAGTGTACAAAAATCATTACAGCTTGGAAAGGACCTGATGTTTGTGGACTCATTTATATCTGCACCAAAAGGCACAGGTGAAACTTCGTACAGCAAGCAGCTTATGTGTGCAGATACGGGTATCAGCTATGAAGAACCTTCACCAAATAATTTTTCTTTTAACTCACCCTATGGCGCCTGCCCAACATGTAAAGGACTCGGAAATGTTTACCAGGTAAATCCTGATGCAATAATTCCGGATTGGAAACTCAGCATCAACGAAGGAGGTATAGCCCCGCTGGGTGAAGAAAGAGAGGCATATGTTTTTAAACAGGTACAACAGGTAGCAAAAAAATATAAGATCAATCTTGATAAGCCTTTAAAAGATCTTCCCTCAAAAACATTGAATATTTTATTGTATGGAAAGGAAGATGCAAGTGCAGATGATACGGTGGTATTTGATTTGAATGAAACACCGGAAGTGGTAGCTGAGCCTGATGAACAAAATGCTAAATCATATTATCAAAGCGAGTACGAGGGAATTGTAAATATGGTAAAGCGCTGGTTCACTGCCAGCACAACAAGCGAAGGTTTAAGAAGCTGGGTTGAAAAATTCATGCAACTCAAAACCTGTACAACCTGTAACGGGAAACGTTTAAAAAAGGAAAGCCTCTGGTTTAAGATCGATGATAAAAATATTGCCGAACTCAGCGAGCTTAATCTTGATAAACTTGCTGTATGGTTTGATGGCCTGGATTTTAGATTGAATAAACGCCAGAACATTATTGCAAAAGATCTTTTGAAGGAAATAAGAGAACGGGTTCAATTCTTACTGGACGTGGGTCTGAATTATCTTTCTTTAAACCGTTCCTCTAAAAGCCTTAGTGGCGGCGAATCACAGCGCATCCGCCTGGCCACGCAGATCGGTTCGCAATTGCAGGGCATCACTTATATTTTAGATGAGCCGAGCATTGGATTGCACCAGCGGGATAATCAACGCCTGATAGAAGCCTTGAAAAATTTGCGCAATATTGGTAATAGTGTGCTGGTAGTTGAACATGATAAAGACATCATGCTGGCGGCTGATTATTTAATTGATATTGGTCCCAAAGCAGGCAAGCATGGGGGTGAGGTTGTGGCATCCGGTATTCCAAAAGATTTGTTGAAACTTGATACGCTTACTTCTTCTTATTTAAACGGGCATCGTGCCATTACCATTCCCCCGGAAAGAAGAAAAGGAAATGGAAAGATGCTGGAATTGAAAGGCGCTTCCGGAAATAATTTAAAAAATGTTGACGCTGTTTTTCCATTGGGTAAATTTATTTGTGTAACCGGCGTAAGTGGTAGTGGTAAATCTACCCTTATAAATGAAACATTATATCCCATTTTAAATAAGCATTGTTATAATAGTAAAGGAATTCCACTTCCCTATAAAAAGATGAGCGGACTGGAAAATATTGATAAGGTAATCGAGATTGACCAGTCGCCTATAGGTCGCACACCACGCAGCAACCCTGCAACTTATTGCGGATTTTTTACGGATATACGAACCCTTTTTGCTGCTGTGCCTGAAGCGAAGATCAGGGGATATACCGCCGGTCGTTTTTCATTCAATGTAAAAAGTGGAAGGTGCGATGTATGCGAAGGCGGTGGTATGAAAGTAATAGAAATGAATTTTTTACCGGATGTGTATGTGCATTGTGAAAAATGCAATGGCAAAAGATACAACCGCGAAACACTGGAGATACGGTATAAAGGAAAATCCATAAGCGATGTGCTTGATATGACCGTTGAAGAAGCCGTTGAATTTTTTAAGAATGTACCCTATATATACCGCAAAATAAAAGTGCTTGACGAAGTGGGACTGGGTTATATTACCCTTGGGCAAAGCGCTGTAACCTTAAGTGGTGGCGAGGCTCAGCGTGTTAAACTTTCAACCGAGCTGGGTAAAAGAGATACAGGAAAAACATTTTATATCCTGGACGAACCAACAACCGGTCTCCATTTCCAGGATATCCAGCATCTCACTGATGTGTTGAATAAATTAGTTGACAGGGGAAATACCGTGCTGGTTATTGAACACAATATGGATATTATAAAAATTGCTGATCACGTTATTGACCTGGGGCCTGAAGGTGGTGATGAAGGAGGAAGGATCTTATTTGAAGGCATACCGGAAGACCTTGTTACCATTAAGGAAAGTTATACCGCTAAATTTTTGAAGGAAGAGCTATTTCCAAAAAAAAATAAAAGCAAAGCATAATAACAAAATTAAAATTGTGGTTTCAGGGATTTACAATACACATGAATGTGCTTCGTTTTCTGGGGATTAACTTTTATTATATACTTTGCTTATTATATATGAGTTAGTTGCTGTAGTAAACGGGGAAATCGCTCAAATATTGTATAAGGAAAATTAATTAAGCTTCATTTTTATATGCTCTATACCATCTTCAGGATAAGGCTCACCAGCCTGGACAAAGCCAAATGATTCATAGAAATTTTTGAGATAAAGCTGGGCGCCTATCAGCAAAGGTCTTTTGCCAAACAATTCATAGATTTTATCAATGGATCTTTGCATGAGCTCACGTCCAACACGTGTACGCCTTACCGTTAGTGACGTAAGCACCCTGCCAATAGAGGGATCTTCATAAACAAGGCCGGGTGGTAAAAGTCGTGAATAAGCAACAAGCCTATTTTGCTGCCATCCTGTTAAATGCCACGCTTCCTGGTCTTTATCATCACAGTCCTGGTAAACACAATCTTGTTCCACCACAAAAATTTCATTTCGCAGTTTTAATATGTTGTATAATTCAGCGGGTGATAATTGCGTAAAGGATTTACAGGTCCATGTTATCATATCAAAATATATTGACGCAAGGTTTTTAAAAAAGAATTATTTCCCGAACATTTTATCCAGTTCGGTTTTTTTAAATTCCAGGTAACAGGGTTTACCGTTAGGCGTTGTGTTTGGTAACCCGCAATCAAACAGTTCATCTGCCAGTGCACCCATTTCTTTCTGTGATAGTGGCACCCCGGTTTTTACAGATTGTTGCCAGGCCATGGAGCGTAATAGTTTTTCGCGCTTGCTGAATTTAAGGTCGTTGCTGAAATGTTTGTATTGATCAAGCATTTTCTCCAGCGTATTCTTTTCATTTCCCGCAGTAACGTCGGCAGGGGTGCCTTGTATCACAAAAGTATTGCTGCCAAAGGGTTCTACCAGGTATCCCAACGCCTGCAGATCATTTAAAAGCTCATTTAAAAGTAAGGCATCACCAGGAACCAGTTCTATTGTAACCGGGAATAGGCTCCTTTGTGTGGCAATTGGTTTTCCTTTTAAGGCATTTAAAAAGCGTTCATATAAAATGCGTTCATGTGCATTTTGCTGGTGGATAGCAATAAAACCATTTTCATTTTCAGCCAGGATAATACTATTTTGAAGTTGTATAAAATTATCAGTGGTAGGTTTTTGCAGGGGATATTTTTTAGGGGTAATATCCAGGAATGACTGGGTATTATTAATAACAACCTCTTCAGGAAGCGGGGATCTATCATCCCAGTTTTTAAGATCGCTTTTGCCATCAATAAAATGTGCCTGGTGTTTTTGGGTAAATGTTTTATAAAGTGAAGTAGCCACCACTGCATCTTTTTTATCCGTCGTAAAAGGCTGGCTCACCGCGTCTGTTTGTTGTATGTTGATATCAAGATCAAAATCCAGCGTTGGGGTAATGCTGAATTGTGCCAGCGAATGTTTGACCGCTGATTGCACAAAAGCATAGATGATCTTTTCATCTTCAAATTTTATTTCCTGCTTGGTAGGATGCACATTGATATCCAGGCGGGATGGATCAAGGTCAATGAATAAGGCATACATCGGGAAACTGTCTTTTGCAATCATATCACTGAAAGCATTCATTACCGCATGGTTGAGGTAAGCGCTTTTTATAAAACGATTGTTCACAAAAAAATACTGGTCACCGCGTGTTTTTTTTGCGGTTTCCGGTTTTCCAACAAAGCCGTAAACATTCATGTAATCCGTTTCTTCATTTACATTTACGAGCCTTGCAGCATAATTATTTCCAAGTATCTGAACGAGGCGTTGTTTTAAGCTGCCGCTTTCCAAATGGAAAACCTGCTGGCCATTGGAGGTGAGTGAAAAGAAAATTCCCGGGAAGGCCATAGCAACCCGCGTGAATTCGTCAACGATATGCCGCAGTTCGGAAGCATTACTTTTTAAAAAGTTCCGCCTGGCAGGCACTGAGAAAAATAAATTTTTCATGGCAATGCTTGTGCCTGTAGCCGCCGCCGCGGGCTGTTGTTTTATTACGATACTGTTCTCGATCTCTATGTATGTTCCGGCTGTATCTTCTGCTCTTTTCGTTTTTAATTCTACCTGTGCCACCCCAGCAATACTGGCAAGCGCCTCACCCCTGAACCCCATGGTTTTGATGTGGAACAGGTCGTCAATATTTTTTATCTTGGAAGTTGCATGCCGCTCAAAACACATCCTGGCATCAGTTTCGCTCATTCCTTTGCCATTATCTATCACCTGTATCAACGCTTTTCCCGCATCATTTACAAATAATTTAATTTCGGTTGCCCCTGCATCCACGGCATTTTCCAGCAGTTCTTTCACAGCACTGGCGGGCCGCTGGATCACTTCGCCCGCGGCGATCTGGTTGGCAATGTTATCCGGTAATAGCTGAATGATGTCGTGCACTTTCTTTTTTTACTGCCGCAAATTTAACACTTACTTACTGCATTCAATTAAGAACTACGTTTAAACTAAACCATAAAATAAAATTCAGAATTGAATTAACTTGCAGCTTTCTCATAAGTCGCCGATGAAACATTTTTTGCTTTCCTTAATTTTTTTCCTGCTAATTTTTCCGGCTGCTTTTTCGCAAATAAATATTTCGCCAGCCGCAAAAACCTGGGCCGACAGTGTTTTCAAAACACTGAATTATGATCAGCAAATAGCACAGTTAATGATCCTGCGTGAAAGCGAGATCACTAAGAATGGAATAGTGTATTACGATCAAAAAATTACAGAAGCGATCAATAAATATAATATTGGGGGCATTTGTCTTTTCCAGGGCAGTCCTGTAAAGCAGGCTGATTTCATTAACCAGTTTCAGCGCATTGCAAAAACACCCCTCATGGTTTGCATCGACGCCGAATGGGGATTAGGTATGCGTTTGGATAGTGTTATCCCCCTGAACCACCAGCTGATGCTGGGTGCGGTACAGGATGCCTCTATCATTTATCAATTTGGAACTATTGTAGGCGAACAATGTAAAAGAGAAGGTATCAACGTAAATTTTGCGCCGGTTGTGGATATCAATAATAATCCTAAAAACCCGGTGATAAATGACCGATCGTTTGGAGAAGATAAATACAAAGTTGCTTTATTTGGAATTCAATACATGAAGGGATTGCAGGATAATGGGGTGCTTGCATGCGCTAAACATTTTCCGGGACACGGTGATGTGGCAGTGGATTCGCATCTTGATCTTCCCATAATAAATAAAACAAAAGCGCAGCTGGATTCCCTTGAATTGTATCCGTTCAGGGAAATGTTCAACGCTGGTGTAGGCAGTGTGATGGTGGCGCATTTATACATTCCGGCAATTGATAATACACCTAATACTGCTACCTCATTATCAAAAAATAATGTTACCGGTTTACTCAGGAATGAATTGGGTTACCAGGGACTAACGTTCACGGATGCGCTGGGTATGCAGGGTGTTGCTAAATTTTTTCCCTCCGGGGAGGCAAGCGCGCAGTCGTTGATTGCTGGAAATGATATGCTTGTCCTTCCTGTTGATGTACCTGATGCAATTGAAAAGATCAAAGATGCCATCAGCAATAAAAAATTAAGTTGGGATGATATTGCAGCAAAATGTAAAAAAGTGCTGGCCATGAAATACATGCTGGGATTGGCAAATAAAAGTATTGTAAATACAGAAAATCTTACCCATGATCTCAATCGCAGATCAAATGATATTAAAAGAATTGTGGCTGAAAATGCAATTACTTTACTTGCCAGGGAAGGCGCGCAATTTGCTCCTTTAAAACAATCAGCAAATTCAAGCAGCAAGGATATTGCCTATGTTGCAATAGGTACATCCGGGGATAATGCTTTTGCCAAACGCCTGCGCAATGATTACTATGCAGATGTTTTTTATTTTAATTATAAGCAGGATGCATCCCGGATATTATCAATGGTGCAGCTTATCAAAACACGCTATAGATCAGTGGTTATAGGCATTCACGCATATGCAAGGTACCCGGCAAATAATTTTGGCATAAGCAAGGCGGCTACTGATCTTGCACTGCAGCTTCAACAACTAACCAATTCTATAACTTTCGTTTTTGGGAATCCTTATGCAGTTAAAAATTTTTGTAGCGCAAAAAATTTAGTGGCTTGTTATGAAGATGATGAGATTACCCAGAACACAGCTGCTGATCTTTTAGAAGGAAAAATCTCTGCAAAGGGAAAAATGCCGGTAACCATTTGTGACCAGTTCAAATACGGTAGCGGCATTATCACTTATAACAATTCATTGCCGGTTGTTAATCCCAAAAATGCCGGCCTGGACTCTGTAAAATTACTGGCAATAGATTCTATTGCAAC
>DASYOM010000092.1:0-13654 GCA_036007765.1 Chitinophagaceae bacterium
GGCTGCTACTTCTAAAAGTGGCTTACTCAAAATAAATACGCATACTAATATGGTTGAAAAAACTTATATAAATGATCCTGGCAACAACAAATCCATACCCAGCTCAACAATTAATAGCGTGATTCAAAGTTCACTTAATGAATTAACGATGTCCACACCTTTAGGTATGGTGGTGATGGATATTATTAAAGAAAATTTCCGCGTGCTCAACACAGCAGACGGGCTACCGGATGATAATGTTTCGGCATTGCTCAAAGGAGAAAAAAGGAATGTGTGGTTTTCAAGTGATAATGGAATTTCTAAAATAAAACTGGAAGGGATGAAGGTAACGAGCTATGGCATCCTTGAAGGTCTGACAAATGAAAATTTTAATTTTGGAGCTGCCATCCGATTGAGTGACGGCCGCATGTTATTTGGACATAGTGAAGGCTTTACCGTTTTTAATCCCGCAAAATTTTCAAATGAAAATGTGCCGGAAGAAGTAAGAATTACCGGCATCAAATTGTTTGATAAATACTTAAATGTTGACAGTATTTTAAGTGATAAAAAAGGGATGGTATTGAACTATAGTCAAAATTTTTTGACGATCGAATTTTCTAACATGAGCTTTCTGAAACGATACCATACCCTGTATTCGTATCAACTGGAAGGCGTAGATAAAGATTGGGTAATTAACAATGGCATGCACCAGGTTACCTATAGTTACCTGCCGGGAGGCGACTATACTTTTAAAGTAAAATGCGCAACAAGAAGTGGCATCACTTATGAAAAAGTTACTTCCTTTAAAATAAAAATTATTCCTCCTGTGTGGAGGCAGTGGTGGTTTTATGCATTGTGTATAATAGCTGCAGCAAGCATCACTTATCTTTTTTTAAATGCCCGTTATAGACGAAAAATAGAAACAGAAAAAGTGCGTAGCCGGATCGCAAAAGATTTACATGACGATATGGGAAGCACATTGAGCACCATTAATATACTAAGTGAAATGGCTAAAAAGAAAATTGATACTGATATACCTACTACTAAAAAATTTATACACCAGATAAGTGATAACAGCAACCGCATTATGGAAAGCATGGATGACATTGTATGGAATATTGATACCGCTAATGATAGCATGGAAACCTTACTCAGTCGCATGAGAGCGTTTGCAGGAAGCTTATTAGAAGCACGCGATATCACCTATAATTTAAAAGAAGATGAATCCATAAAAAATATAAAGCTTGAGCTCGGCAGGCGGCATGATTTTTTTATGATATTTAAAGAAGCTATAAATAACCTTGCAAAATACAGTGAGTGTAAAAAAGTGACTATAGAAATCTTACTAAAGAAAAATACTTTAATGCTGTTGATTACCGATGATGGCAAGGGCTTTGAAAATAATTTACAGTTGGATGGAAATGGATTGATGAATATGCAGCAGCGGGCTGCAGCGCTCAAAGGTGTTCTTAAAATTCAAAGCAAAATAAATGAAGGGACAAAAGTAGAATTAAAGATACCTGTATAATTCACATATATGTGGGATTGTTTTACTGGAATAATTATATCAAATTTATAACATGATAAAAGTAGTGTTGTATGAAGATAACAATCAGTTGAGAGAAGGATTGGCAATGCTGATACAAGGCTCTGAAGGATTTGATGTGATAAACACCTACCGCAATTGCAATCATGTTGAAGAAGACATTATAACGGATGAACCCGACGTTGTATTAATGGATATTGATATGCCGGGCGTTGGCGGCATCGAAGGATTAAAGCTGATTCGCAAAACAAACCTTACCTGCAAAGTATTAATGCTAACGGTTTTTGATGATAAGAAAAATGTGTTTGAAGCCATACGTGCCGGTGCCGACGGATACCTGTTGAAAAAAACACCGCCGGCAAAATTATTAGAACATTTAAAAGATGTTTATGAAGGCGGTTCGCCCATGACTGCATCTATTGCACGCCAGGTGATACAAATGTTTAATCAATATCATGAAAGCGGCGAAAACAAAAAAGGTGAAGAATACAATTTAAGCAATAGAGAAAAAGATGTGTTGCAGTTAATGGTAAAAGGTTATACTTATAAAATGGCAGCAGCAGAATTATTCATAAGTGTTGAAACCATCCGCAGTCACATTAAAAATATTTATGAAAAGCTGCATGTAAACAGTAAGAGCGAGGCGGTGGCAAAGGTTTTTAAAGACAAGTTGTTGTAGTCATATTAGTAACAATTACACTCACTTTTCGACCATAGAAAATTAAAATCACCCGATGGTTGGGTACGAAAAATTTAAACGATTCATTAGAAATGTTATGAACCCGTAGTTACAAAATTCGAACTATTTAATGGCTGATTTGAGACTTTTATGTGATCTTTTAGCGGCTTAAACACAATCACTTCAAGTGGGTCTGGAGGTGATAAGAGTTGAATACCAGATATTGCGTTCATAAATATCATCCTGGAGATGTCAAGCCATGCATAACCGCCAAGGCCAACCACAAGGCCTAAAAATATTTGATTTTGATGTCTGTCATTTTTACTAAATCCTGCTTATCGTAAATCATCTTCATCATATGCCTTAAAGAAAAGGGTGGTCGTATCATAAAACCTGATATTGATTTACCATTTAAAATTTTAATAGTATGAGCGAAGGCAATTTGTTCTAAGCAGTATTTTAGTTATGACAGAGTTTATCCAAAACGATAAAATGGTTTCTATAGCAAGTTATACCCTGGACAGGATATGAATATTCAAAAATATTTACTTTGCGAAGGCAGGTCGCAATTACCAAATGAAAGAATCACATCCTCTTAATCTCATCCAAGCCAACATTGTCGTCTATTTTACAGAAAATAACATCCGGCCCAACTGTTCTGATACTTGCATTGCCAAGTGCTTCAAAATAGTTCAACACCAGTTTAAAAGGAAATATGCCTAAAAACTTCAGTGAATTTTTGTTTTCATTGTAAATAAAAACTCTTGAATTTATTTACAATTCTTACTCAAGATTTTGATTGTCGACATTTAAACTCCAAATGAACTTCCGCATCCGCAAGTAGTGCTCGCATTAGGATTGCTAAAGGTAAATCCCCTGGAGTTGAGGCCACCTTCCCAATGTACTTCCATGTCTGCTAAATAAATGCTGTGAGCAGGATTTATAATACATGGAATACTTTCAATTTCAAAGTATTCGTCTTTTTCTGTTTTTGTTTCGAAATCAAGTATATAGGTCATGCCAGAGCAACCACCGCCCTTCACTCCAACACGCAAAAACCTTTCTGCATCAAAGCTCGGTTCATTCATCAGGCGTTTAATTTCATTCACTGCTCCATTTGTAAAAGTTACCGGTGTTTTATTTATTGTTTCCATAATTATTTTATTTATAAAAATACGAACTCGGGCATTTAGCCGTTAATATTTCAACAAAATATTAAATCTTTTCACCTGCAAATTTACAACCCTTTACTATGGGATTGATTAATTTTGCCTGAAATTATCACAATGTCAACATTTGAAACCATAGTTATCATTCTTATGGGAGTGATATTTTTAGCCACTATATGGATGATAACGGAATTCACTACCCTAAAAAAGGAAATCAAAGAAAAAACAGGTATAGATCCTGAGACATTGAAACTGCGTTTGCAGGCATATGAAAGGCTTACTTTACTTGCCGAAAGGATTTCACTCCAAAATTTATTATCCCGCACACCAAATGCAGGGCTCTCTTCACGCCAGATGCAGATATCGCTTATTGATGCAATAAAGCAGGAATATGAATATAATGTAAGCCAGCAGGTATATGTTTCCACAGAAGTCTGGAAGGCGATAAATAATCTTAAAGAGCAAAATATTTATGTTGTAAATCAACTTGCATCAACCCTTCCTTTTAAGGCTTCAGGGATGGATCTTAACAAACAAATTATAGATTTTCTAATCAATAATCCCAAAGCTTCCCTTCATAATGTAGTGTTGGATGCCTTAAATTTCGAAGCAAAGAAAATTATGTAATTTCTTTGCAGGATATTTAAGCAACATTCAATGAAAAAGATTTATACAGATTCGGGTATAGAAATAAAAAAACTATACACAGCATCAGATATTCCTAAATCAGCTGATAGAGAGGTAAAGCCAGGTGAATTCCCATTTACAAGAGGAGTTCAGGAAGATATGTACAGGGGCCGCCTCTGGACAATGCGGCAATATTCAGGTTTTAGCACCGCAGAAGAAAGTAACAAGCGTTACCATTATCTTCTCTCACAGGGTGTAAGTGGGTTAAGCGTTGCTTTTGACCTTCCTACACAAATAGGATATGATAGTGACCATCCCCTGTCAGAAGGTGAAGTAGGTAAGGTAGGAGTAGCTATAGATTCAATCGAAGACATAGAAGCCTTATTCAAAGGTATACGGTTACAAGATGTTTCCACTTCAATGACGATCAATGCAACAGGATTTATTTTGCTTGCTTTTTATGTTGCCTTGGCAAAAAAGCAAGGAGCTGATTTGTCACAATTACGGGGAACTATTCAAAATGATATATTGAAAGAATATGCTGCAAGAGGTACATATATTTATCCTCCCCAACCTTCCATGCGCATAATCACCGATATTTTTGAATGGTGCAGTAAAGAACTTCCGAAATGGAATACTATATCAATATCAGGATATCATATACGTGAGGCAGGAAGCACTGCTGTGCAGGAAATTGCCTTTACACTAAGTAATGGTAAGGCTTATATCCGGGCGGCAATGCAAAAAGGGTTGGATATTAATGTCTTTGGAAGGAGATTGTCTTTTTTCTACAATGCACATAATAATCTGTTTGAAGAAGTGGCGAAGTTCAGGGCAGGCAGAAGGATGTGGGCAAAAATTATGAAAGACGCAGGAGCTACAGATGAAAAGGCTATGATGATGCGTTTTCATACTCAAACAGGAGGCAGCACGCTCACAGCGCAGCAGCCACTTAATAATGTAAGCAGGGTAACGGTGCAAACGATTGCTGCTGTTCTTGGAGGTACTCAAAGCCTGCATACGAATGGCTATGATGAGGCCTTGAACCTGCCAACAGAAGCCGCCGCTGCAATAGCATTAAAAACACAGCAAATAGTGGCTTATGAAAGTGGCATTGCAGATACAGTTGACCCGCTTGCAGGGAGCTATTTTGTTGAAAAATTAACCAGCGAAGTGGAAGAAGAAGCCTGGAAGATCATGGAAAAAATTGATGCAATGGGAGGCAGTGTGATTGCAATTGAACAGGGGTTTATTCAAAATGAAATTGCCAAAAGCGCTTATCAATATCAGAAGAACATTGAACAAAATAATAAAATAATTGTTGGAGTAAATGCATTTATAGGAGACGAGAAACTAAAACCTCCAAAATTCACAATTGATGATAGTATCCGGCAAATTCAATCAGATAGACTAAAAGTTTTAAAGCAAAAAAGAGATCATCAAAAAGTTGCTGCCTGTCTTGAAAAAATTAAAAAGAATGCAACTAATAATAAAAATTTAATGCCTACAGTGATAGAAGCTGTGGAAAATTTTTGCACCTTGGGCGAAATTTCTGATACACTCAGGCTTGTTTTTGGAGAGTACAAATAAAACCGAAACGATTATTTATGAAATATTTTTTATTCATTTTTTTTGCTGGGTTTTTAAGTACCAGTAGCTATGGTCAGAGATTTGCATTGCTGGATACAAAGCTTGCCCAGCCTATTACCTACAGCGATCATATTACACAAACCGATAAATTTAATGGCCTTTTTCCTGTAGAGAAAAAATTACTTCCTGAATTTATTAAAGCACTGGAAGAAATTTCCCAAAAACTTGGTTCACATGAACGGATAGGAAATGCAAAACAATATCAAATAGGCTGTGCAAAATTTACAGGCCTTACAGTTTCTCTTGCGTCAGGCGACAGGTTAGATTATGTGATCACTTCGATCTGCGGTGGTATCAAAATTAGCATGCACCTGAGTGATGCAAAGAGTGGCAATGCAATGAATGCTTTTTTTATTAATACCTGGATAAAGTACATTAAAAGCCCAAGAAAGTAAGTTGTTATTTTTTAAATGACAATCTTACTTGTCTTAATTAATATGATATTAGAAATCACGGAAAGAACTGGTCTTGTTAACTTTTATGTCCCGCAAGAGGGGCGATTTAGGGCTTATGTTAATGCTGAAGAAACGGTACCTGCCAACTGGAGACACATTTATTGCCATTTGCCAGCAATGCATATCTCTTGAAATAGAAAGAGAAATTGTATTAAGCTGGCCGAGAGATATGTTGTAATATCCGTTCACACCCATTTGCCATTTAGGCGTTAAGTTTAATGTTCCACCAAAATTTGTGTTTTGTGAATAATCAGTTCTAAAGCCCTTATTAGCTACGAAAACTTTTGAAAAACTTAAAGAATAGGAGAAATTGACTGACCATGGTATATTGAAATCAGCAAATTCACCTGGATTGTTTGAGATATAAGCCAGTTCACTATTATAAGTATCATCTGTATATCCATCGTTGCGTATCAAATCATCACGTTGCTGATCCGAGGGAGTTTTGGAGCCTGTTTTTTTATCGCCGCCTCTAAAATTACTTGAGACGGATAGGTTTCCACTCACAAGCCTTCCTAATGAAAATGCATTTCTCTGCCACAACAGGCTATTTACTCTTTGCCCTTCTGCGTTTACCTTGTATGGATCCAGCACGGCACTTGCTGTAATATTTATTTTATCAAATAAATTACTTCTTGCTGAAAGGAAAAAAGGGCTTAGCTGAAAAGAATCCGCGAAAAAATTATAACTGGTATTTATGCTAAACCCGTCTATAAGAGATACCTTTTTTAAGGCATTTTCACCTGTGTCTTTTTTATTTCGCACTTTCATAGATAGGTTATTATCAATTCCAAAAGTTAAGCCACCAAACCTTCCCGGCGAGTAAGGGCTAAAAACATTTCGTTCATAAACTGAAAACTGGCCCTTTCTGCCTGTTGTGTCAACCTGGGTGTAGTAAAAACTGTTTTTATTGAAGTCTGGTTTATAGCTAAGGCCAAGGGTGGGGCGCACTTCATGCCGTATCGCCTGGATTTTTGCATCCTTTCTCTTTGCGGTTATCATTCCAAATATCCTTGTAGAGATACCCAGCCCAAACGACATTTGCCTGGCCGTATAAAACCCTTTTTGATAAGTGGTATCCAGTTTTTTCCTGGCAGTATCCCATGTCCTGAAAAGTTTTCTCTGGTACCATGTTTCGTCGTAACTAACGGAAGGGGCTACCTGAAAAGCACCTATTTGAGGAAGTGAAAGAGAGATTGGTAAAGAATGATGTGCACCGAATTGAAAGGTATCTGCTATCTGCCGGAAAATATGCGGTAGGGTATCATAAAAAGAGAAAAGGCTTTTAGCATTTCCATTATAAGCAATCCCCAGGTTTTCATACCATTTCGGAGCACCCACAAATTCTTTTTTTCTGAAAGGGTATAAGGTTTGCACATTAAACCCAACATCAGGAAGATTTACATTAATGATCTTCAGGTTAGTGTTTTGATTATGATTGGCAGTAACGGTTAAATTGAATGGCTTGTCTTTCCATGTTTTTGAATAAGCAATCGTTGAATATAACTGGTTTTGAAAATTTTGTACCGGCCTGTCGGGAATATAGGAATTATAACTACTGCTGCCGGCATTTACGCTCGCACTAAATGTAACCCCCGGCCTGGCCTTACTGTCAGTAGAATGGTTCCATGCAATGTGGTAACTTCGGTTTCGTGAATAGTCAGGATCTCCTTTAAAGTTACTCTTGAAATTTTGTACATCAAAAGATATCCTTCCTGTGTATCGGTATCTTTTTGTATAATTGGGGTTCAAATTAAGAGTCCATCCTCCATAGGAATAAATATTCGATCTTACAATAATATCCCAGTACTCACTGAGTACTTTATAATAACCCAGCCCTTCCAGGCCGAGCCCCAATTGCTGGTTAGTCGCAAAATTTGGAGGAAGAAATCCCGAATGCCTTCCCTGGCTTAATGGATATATTCCGAATGGAAGATAGATTGGTATAGGTACTCCTTCAAATTCAGGATGAACGGGGCCTGTAATTGCCACCTTGTTATTGATAAATTTTATTCTGTTGCTTATAAATGCAAAATGAGGCGTGTCCAGATCACAAGTAGTGAATCTTCCCCTTAACGCATAAAAAACATTGTTGTCTATTTTTTTTATTACCTGGCCATACACGAACATTTCACCTTGTTGTGTGTAAGTGCTTTTTGTAAGCCCTTTTCCGCTTTTCATGTTAAACCTTATTGAATCACTTTGAGAGCTGAAATCATTTTGCTTATAACTTGGGAATGCGATTACATTACCGGAGCTGTCTCTTTTGATAGAAGCGATGATATCTCCGGAAGCCTGGTCAAAAGCGATAACCGGCGCCGTGAGCTCATTATCTTTATAATTTGTTATTGCTTTTTTCCCATAAAGTGTTACTGTTTTACCAGGTATTAGAACCATAGAGTCCTCAGCACCATAATCCAAAACTGCTTCAATTGCATTTTTTGATAATTTATACAATAAAGTATCTGTGGTTTGGGTTAATGAAGACGAATCTTTACCGGCAATTGAATCAGGTTTATTTAACGGGATTGTATCAATGACAGGAACTCTAATTTCTTTTATTGAGTCAGAGGTTTCAAATTGTTTTTCCTGAATTGGAAATTTTTTTTTGTTTGAAGGAATTGTGTCTGAAGGTGAAGTTAAAAATCTGTGAAAAGAAAAATTTGAGTGCCCTTTATCCTTACTTTGAACCGTAAGTGTAAACAGTATAGCTGCAGAAGAAAAAGTCAATATAGTTTTTAAGCTAACTTTGTTTATCATGTTCATAGCAGTAGTAAACAAAAATAGATAGATTTCAATTAAGGATTTGTGAAGATTACTGAATATCAGTTTCGTACCCAATTAATAAATTTTTACTCTACATGGTTAAACTCAGGAAAGTATTTTCTTTTTTATTAACACCTAAGGCTGGTTTTATTCTTTTAAATGTTTTAATGCTAATGTGCGCAAATGCAGATGCGCAGGGCAAAAAAATTAAAACAATTATTGTGGATGCCGGCCATGGCGGCAGTGATGCAGGGGCCCGTGGCGAATATGAAGGCACGTTGGGTTCATTGGAAAAAAATCTTACGCTGGCGATCTCACTAAAATTGGTAGCCGAACTTAAGAAACAACTTCCGGAGGTAAATATTATTCCTACACGTACTACAGATATTTATAATTCTCCAAGAGAAAAAGCACAAATCGCAAATGATTACCACGGTGATCTTTTTGTTTGCATTCATGCAGATGCTGTAGATCTCAAAACAGGTTCACGTATTCTTGGTTACAGGTCACAGACTTACAATACCATTAAATATATAGGTAAAGGAAAAAAGAGAAAAAAAATTATTACTCCTCATACACGGGAGGTGCCTATCAGGCAATATTTTAAAATTCCTACTGAACGAAAAGGAACCAGCACATGGATCTTTGCTACGCATAAAACAAATGATAAGATAAAGGCAATGGAAAAGAGTGACCTTTTTTTTACAACAGAGGAGAACGACAGCACACTTGATATTAACGACGATAGCCCCGAATGGCGGGCTAAAGCTTTACTATATACTCAAAATTATTTTAAGAAGAGCTACAAGCTCGCATCTGTTATCCAGGAAGATATTGCTGATATGGGCCGGGAGGACCTGGGTGTACATCAACGTCAAAAAGGTATATGGGTGCTCCAGGCAACTTCTATGCCTGCGGTGTTAGTTGAAACCGGCTTCATTGCTAATTATGATGACGAAAGATATCTCAATAGCGAGAAAGGCCAGCAGGAGCTTGCGGAATCCATTACCCGGGCTCTTATAAAATATAAGTCGCAGGTAGAGGGTGCCCAGGGAAACAACAATAGTGAAGTTCTAACTACAAAAAAATAATCTCCGCTCCCTGTTCCTGGAAAATCTAATCCGATCACTTTTAAATTTACACAACATTTATATATTGATATTGAGTTCTGTATGCCAATAAAGATTTACTATTTTCGTGATCGCAATCTATCAATCAAAAGCTTTACTGCTTTGTTATCAAATAAAAAAAATGAAAATTAATAACGAAACGAAAATAGGATTACTTGCAATTTTTTCCGTCACGCTGCTGTTTTTCGGTTTTAATTATCTTAAAGGTAAAAGCCTTTTCAAAAAAGAAACACATGTTTACGCAGTATATCAAAATGTACAAGGACTTACAAAATCCAATCAGGTTATTATTAATGGTTTGCAGGTTGGCACTATAGCTAATGTTGAGGGTGATAAGGATATGAAGGAGATATTAGTTACAGTTAATCTCACAAAGGATGTAAATATTCCTTCCAATTCTCTTGCTGTAATCAATCCAAACCTCTTAAGCGCGGGAAATTCAGTGCTCGAAATACAGTTAGGAAATGCATCAACTTATCTGAAAGCCGGAGATACTTTAATAACTTCCCTAAGTGGCGGTGCTTTTGATGCAGCTTTGAAATTGATAAACCCGGTTTTATACGAAGTCCGTAATGCGGTGAAATCTTTGGATTCGGTTTTGAATATCGTTACCGGTGTTTTTGATCCTACTACTAAGAATAATGTAAAAGAAATTATAGGACATTTGAATACCACAACTGCTTCTTTTGCTTTATCAGCGACATCACTACAGCAACTGTTGAATGCTCAAAACGGCGCACTTGCCCATACTCTTGAAAATGTAAATACTTTTACCGGTAATCTTAATTCTAATAATGATAAGCTCAATGATATTCTCGGAAATGCACAAAAAGCCTCGGCCAAATTCGCCCAGATTGATTTAAAACAAACTCTTGATACTTTAAATGCAGCTGTTGAAAACTTCAAAAAAGGTTCTGAAAAAATAAACAGTAAAGATGGCTCAATCGGCTTGCTTCTCAATGACAAAACATTGTATAATAATCTTGCGTCAACTACCAATAAAATAAATATTCTCCTCGATGACATAAGAGTTCATCCAAAGCGATATGTAAATATTTCCGTTTTAAGCAAAAAAGATAAGGGCAATTATATAACTGCGCCTTTAATAGATGATACACTTAAAGTGGTTAAATAACCAGGATGCACACCCGAATGAAAATTGTAGGCTTAGTCATCTTATTAAACATTAGCTTTTATTCATATTCACAGATAATACCTCCATCCAATACCGATACGATAAAAGAATTTGAAATAATTCGTGGCCCAAGTATGCGTACTATACGCATTGATTCTCTTACTACCTTACAAACCATTGCCGGCGGTGCAATAATAAAGCAGGAAACAACCCTTTTCACAAGTGACAGTGCCACTATTAATCCCACAACACATATTGTAGAAGCATTTGGGAATGTCCACATTAACCAGGCAGATAGTGTTCAAACATACGCAGATTATTTGAAGTACGTGGGGACCGAAAAAACAGCGTACTTAAAAAAAAATGTAAAGCTTACTGATAAAAAAGGCACCTTATTTACCCAGGACCTGGATTATAATCTTAACACAGGAATAGGAAATTACCACAATGGCGGAAAGGTTATTAACAGGGACAATACAATCACAAGCCGTGAAGGCACTTACTATGCTGATACAAAAGATGTATACTTTAGAAACAACGTAGATGTGGTCGGCCCCAAGAACCGCATAAAAGCCGATTCCCTCATCTACAATATGCGATCGGAAGTGGTGGCATTTACCGGCAATACTAACATTAGAAACAAAGAAGTCGATATTGTTACCACCCAGGGAACTTACGATCTTAAAACCGGGAATGCTTTTTTTACAAGCCGCACTTCTGTTAAGGATAGCAGCGGGCGAATTTATATTGCCAATAATATGGCCCTTGATGATAAGTCGGGGAATGCCCAGCTTGAAGGCAATGCCATCGTAAAGGATTCCGCAAACGGATTTATTGTAACAGGTAATCAAATATTTCTTAATAAAAAAAATAATTCATTCCTGGCTACGCGAAAGCCTGTGATGATTATAAAACAAAAAGACGACAGCACTTATATTGCAGCTGACACTCTTTTTTCGGGAGTTAAATCTTTTATAGATAATAATGAACTGATTATAAAAAAAGATAGTGCTGTAAAAGATAGTTTGCATTTAAATATAGGCATAGATAGTTCAAAAGCACTTTCAAGCCGGGATAGTCTTTCAAATTTCAAACCTTTTAATCTTAATGATTCTTCAAGGAATATTATGCATATGATTGATTCGTTGAAATTACACAGAAGGGATGTAATAAAGAGTCCTGTTATAAATCCAAGTGAAAACCCTGGATTAGTTGATTCTCCCAAAGCCATTTCCCCGACAAAGAATTTTTTGCCTCACGATTCTTCTTCTAATGATTCAATGCAAAAAGCTTCAACGCTTTCGATTGGCGACAGCATAAAAGTGGAAAAAAAAATACTGAATGATAGTGTAAATGCATCTGATTCTGCGGTGCGATACTTTCTTGCATTTCATCATGTAAAAATTTTCAACGATTCACTTCAAAGTATATGTGATAGCCTTTTCTTTTCAGCAAAGGATTCCGTTTTTAGATTATTTTATGATCCCGTGGTATGGAGCGGAAGGAGCCAGATAAACGGCGATACTATTTTCCTCTACACAAAAAATGAAAAACCACAAAGACTATATGTGTTTGAAAAAGGACTGATTGTAAACAAAACAACCCAGGGGTTTTATAACCAGATTACGGGTAAAACAATTAACGGTTATTTTGTTGATGGGAAAATTGATTACATGCGTGTAAAAGGTTCGCAGTCTGAAAGCATCTATTATGCACAGGATGATGACAGCGCCTATATAGGAATGAACCGTGCCACCGGCGACGTTATTGATCTCTATTTTAAAGACGATGATCTTATTAAAGTCCTTTTCGTAAACGATGTGAAAGGAAAAATGTACCCGATGAGAAAAATACCTGAAGAAGAAAAAAAACTCAAAAACTTTATTTGGCTTGATGACAAACGACCTAAAAACAGGCTTGAGCTTTTCGAATAACTTTTTGTTGCATGCTCAATCAATTTTTTCTTCACTCGTGCTGTTGGCAATTTTTAAATCGGGAAAAATTGAAACGACCATAATTACGACTGAGCTTAATATCAATAAGTAAAGGCCGGCTCTTTTTTCAGGGCAATAGGTGTTATAACATGATGTAAACAGGATATAAGTTTTTATCAAATAACCAATGTTAAGTGCTGATAAAAATAAATGCACTCTTTTGGCCCATACTTTACTGGTGTTAATCAAAGCCATAGATACTATTGCAAAAAAAACAAAAAACTTTCCTGGTTTACCATAATTATTTTGTTCTGAAAAAAAACCATTAAACGTTTTATTAAGATCAGCATAATAAGCCCATGGCAAAAAGCAACTCAGGATCATTAAAGCACATGCCAGTAAACCAATTACTTTATAATACTTCATAACTTACCATTTATTATCAGCCCGGTAATAATCGCTATTCCAATACTTAGGAGAGTGCCTATTACTAAATATTCAGTTTTGATTTCCTGGCGGTCTTTTTCATTAAATCTTATTATACCCTTTGCCGCAATTAATAAACCTATTGCGGAATATTGGCT